>JAOPXF010000264.1 GCA_025965295.1 Nocardioides sp. | reverse complement strand
GGGCGTGGATGGCCAGGGTGACCCGGCCCCCGGTGTCGCGGACGCCGTCGGCGTAGGCGGGATCGTCGAACCGCTCGCGCAGCACCTCGGGGGTGACCTCGAGGGTCTCGTCGAGGCCGAAGACGTTGCCCTCGGCGGAGAGGTCCATGCCGGCGCAGAAGGCCCGGCCGGCGCCCGTCACCACGACGGCACGGACGTCGTCGTCGCGTGCGTCGGTCAGGAAGACCCGCTCGAGCTCACGCGCCATCGTCAGGTCGAAGGCGTTGAGGGCGTCGGGACGGTTGAGCGTGAGCGTGGCGATGCCGTCGTCGGCGACGGCCCAGTCGAGGGTCTCGTAGCTCATGGCGCGACGCCCTTGGGCAGGCCGGTCGGCGTGCACAGGCTCTTCGGGATGTCGGAGGTCTTGTCGTCGATGATGTAGCCGAACATCTGCTTGCTCCGGGCGGGGTCCCAGTGGACGACCAGGTCCGAGATGGGGACCACGCAGCTGAGGCCGTTGTCGCCGTTGACGTGGGTCATCGCCGAGGCCCACATGCCGGCCCGGACCGTGCTGGTGCCCTCGCCGAAGGCGAAGAAATCGGGCACCGAGGTCAGCAGGTTCCAGTAGCGGAACGGGTTCACGAACGTCCACGGTGAGACGACCGCGTCACCGACGGCGGCGACGACCTCGCGCTGGTGCTTGACCCGGTCGATGTCGCCGATGTTCGAGGTGTGCCGCGAGCGGGCGTAGCCCAGCGCGGTGGCGCCGTCGACCTCCTGGCAGCCCTTCTTGATGTCCAGGTTCGCCAGCTTGTCCTGCATGTCCTCGGTCGGGCAGATCGTGATGCCGCCGACCGCGTCGACCACGCCGGCGAGGCCGCCGAGCCCGATCTCGACGTAGTCGTCGATGCGAATGCCGGTGTTGAGCTCGACGGTCTTGACCAGCAGCTTCGCACCCCCGAAGGCGAAGGCCGCGTTGATCTTGGTGGTGCCGTGGCCCGGCACCTCGACCTGGGAGTCGCGGGGGATCGACATCAGCAGGTTGGGCCCGTCCCCGGTGTGCAGGATCAGGATCGTGTCGGTGCGCTGGCCGGCGGCGTTGCCGGTGCCGAGCTTCTTGCGCTCCGCGGCGCTGAGGCCGGCTCGGGAGTCGCTGCCGACCATCAGGTAGGTCGTGCCGGGCTGGTCGTCGGGCCGCGTGCCCGACGGCTCCCACGGGACCTTGTGCACCTGGTGCCAGGCGTAGAACGGCACGAACACGAGGTAGGCGACGTACAACAGCACCAGCAGGAGGATCCAGCGCAGCCGAAACCGCGGGCGGCGGAAGCCACGCGACGACCCGCCGGACGACCCGGAGCCGCCCGACCCCGAGGGGCCGGCCGGGGGCGGGGGAGCGACCGGGGGAGGTGCCGGGCGGCTGGCCGGGCGCGACGAGGGCGGAGGCACGGTCGGCATCATCCTGGTCTCGTCGGGGCGCGGCCGCCGGGGCACGGCACGCGTCGCGTCGGCGTCGTCCGCGGGGGTGCTCGAGCCGCCCTTGCCGTAGAGCCAGTTGTACTCGGGCGTCCCCTCGTCGGGACCGCCGTTCCCGGGGGGACGCTCTGCCATGGCGGGAACGCTACCGTGCGCACATGAGCGCGGACCCGAACGAGCTGCCCCCGTCGTACGCCCGCGTGTCGCTGGCGGTGATCACCTCCGGGCGCGAGGCCAACCTGCTGGGCAACGTCCACGGCGGCGAGATCATGAAGCTCGCCGACTCCACCGCCGGTGCCGTCGCCCAGCGGCACAGCGGTGGCCCGGCCGTGACCGCGGCCATGGACGAGATGGCGTTCCTGCACCCGGTGCACGTCGGCGACATCGTGCACACGTTCGCGCAGGTCAACTGGACCGGCCGCTCGTCGATGGAGATCGGCGTGCGGATCGAGGCGCAACCGTGGAACGACCCGTCGGTGACGTCGCTGCACGTGGCATCGGCGTACTTCGTCTTCGTCGCGATCGACGCCGACGGCCGCTCCCGCGAGATCCCGCAGCTGACGCCCGAGACGCCCGACGAGGTGCGCCGGATGCGGGAGGCCGAGATCCGGCGCGCGCACCGGCTGGCGAAGAAGCGGGAGATCGACTCCGGGCGGACGCGGGACTGAGATGACCGACTGGCGGCACATCCGCACGGCTCGAATGCGGCTCGACGTCGCCGTCGAGGGCGACGTCGACGACCTCCACGCGATCCATGCGGATCCCGCGACCTGGACCCACCTGCCCAGCGGGCGGCACACGAGTCGGGAGCAGGCCGCGGCGATGGTGAGCGCTGATCGCGAGCAGTGGGCACGGCACGGTCTGGGCTACTGGTCGGCGCGGACGATCGAGGGCGGACCTGTGATCGGCCGGGGCGGCTGCGCAGTTCCGGCGCACCTGCCCTGGTGGAACCTCTACTACCGGCTGAGCCCGACCGTGCACGGCCGCGGCCTGGCCAGCGAGCTCGCCCGCGCAGCCATTGCCGCGGCGCACGACGTCGAGCCCGCGCGCCCGGTGCTGGCCTATCTGCTGGAGCACAACGTCTCCTCGCGGCGCACGGCCGAGAAGGTCGGGCTGAGCCTGGTCTGGCGAGGGCCGGACCGGGGCAACCCGGACGCGAGCGCGGTCCGCCTCGTGTTCACTGATCGCGAGCCTGACGCCGCCCTGCGCGCGGCGATCGAGACCCAATGCGGAATTCCCGGCGAGTCGTGAAGCCCTGTGACGGGTGTGACTGGTGATACTGGCGGGCAGTACTTCCCCAGCAGAGAGGCACCTCGATGCCACCCGTCTCTTCCCCCGGGTTGCACGACAGTCAGGCCTCGCGCTTCAGCGCGGGTGACCGCGCGGCTCGCGTGCGCTTCCGCCGTGCCATCGCACTGATGGTGATGACCCTCCTCCTGCCCGGCTCGGCACAGCTGGTCGCCGGCAACGCCCGCGTCGGCCGGGTCGCGCTGCGCATCTGGTTCGGCCTGGTGGTCTCCGTGGTCACGACGTTCGTGGTCGGGATCGCGTGGCACGAGCTGGTCTTCTGGCTGGTCTCCAACACGCTGATGCTCGGGCTGCTGCGCTTCGCCCTGATGCTCGCGGCGATCGGCTGGGCGGCGCTCTTCGTGGACGCCTGGCGGATCGGGCAGCCGCTGACGCTGCTCATGGGGCACCGGCGCGCGGTCGTCGGCGTCAACGGCTTCCTCTGTCTCTCCGTCGCCGGCTCGCTGCTCTTCGGCGCGCACCTCGTCGGCGTGCAGCGCGACTTCATGCTCACGATGTTCGGCAACGGGCAGGTCACCGGCGCCCACGACGGCCGCTACAACGTGCTGCTCGTCGGCGGCGACTCCGGCGCCGGCCGGTGGGGCCTGCGCCCCGACTCGATGACGATCGCCAGCATCGATGCCAGGACCGGCCGCACGGTGCTGATCGGGCTGCCCCGCAACATGGCGAACTTCCCCTTCGCCAAGGGCTCGGTGATGCGCGAGCAGTTCCCCAATGGCTTCGACTGCGACGGCTGCTACCTCAACGGCGTCAGCACCTGGGCCGGCGACAACACCGAGCTCTTCCCGGGGAGCAAGACCCCCGGCATGGACGCCACGATCCAGGCGATCGAGGGCATCACCGACCTCAAGATCAACTACTGGGCGATGGTGAACCTCGAGGGGTTCAAGGACCTCGTCGACGCCGTCGGCGGCGTCACCCTCAACGTGCGCTCGCCGATCCCCGTCGGCGGTCTCGGCGACGACGTCACCGGCTACATCCAGCCCGGTGTCCGCAAGCTGAACGGCCACGACACACTCTGGTACGCCCGGGCCCGCGAGGGCTCCGACGACTACTCCCGGATGGCCCGGCAGAAGTGCGTCATGAACGCGATGCTCAAGCAGATCAGCCCGCAGGTCGCCGTACGCAACTTCGAGCAGATCGCCAAGGCCAGCTCGGCGATGATCTCGACCAACGTCCCGGCCGGTGAGGTCGACCGCTTCATGTCGCTCGCGCTGAAGGCCAAGGGCCAGAAGGTCTCGACGCTCTCGCTGGTGCCACCGATGATCAACACGGCCGACCCTGACATCAAGCTGATCAAGCGGAAGGTCGCGCAGGCCATCGACCGTGCCGAGGGGCAGGGCTCCGCGCCCGGCAAGGCGCGCGGCCACTCGGGAGACGTCGTGACCGGTGGGTCCGTGGGCTCGCTCAGTCGCGGGTACGCCGCCAACCAGTCCGACGACCTGGAGTCGGCCTGCTGATTCGGCGACGCGGCACGGGCTCCGGGCACTAGGTTCAGAGCACCGCGGGACGGGCCTCGCGTCGTCTCGGGACCACCCCGAGCCCTGACGAGAGGCACCGCCCATGACGCGCACCCAGCTCCTGCTCCCCAGCATCGCGCTCGCCGTCGGCCTCGCGGTCAGCGGCTGCGGCGGCAAGGAGGACTCCGGCTCGAAGGCGGACGCCTCCAGCTCCCCGACCCTGGCGATCACGACCGCGGACTTCACCGCCCAGGCGAACGCGATCTGCGCCGCCGGCAACGAGGAGATCCAGACCGCGGCGGACGCTCTCGGGGACGGCCCCACGCAGGAGCAGATCGAGGCGTTCGCGTCCGACACGCTCGTCGGCAACATCCAGGGCCAGCACGACAACATCGAGGAGCTCGGTGCCCCGGCCGGCAGCGAGGACGACGTGACCGCGATGCTCGACTCGCTCCAGAGCGGCATCGACGCGGTCACCGCCGACCCGAGCCTGATCACCTCCGACACCGACCCGTTCGGTGAGGCCAACGACCTCGCCGCCGGCCTGGGCCTCACGGAGTGCGCCGGCTAGCCCGCGATGCTCGCACCCGCTGGTTGAGCAGCGAGCGTCAGCGAGCGTCGTCGATACCCGGTGAGGTGTCGGGTGGCCTGACCACCCGCGCAACTTCCGTCGCCGGCGTCGCGTCCTACCCGCATGAGGTCGCTGCTGCTTGCGCTCCTGGTCCCACTGGTCGCTTGCGGCTCGGCCGACGAGCCGACCGCTGCGGAGTCACCCGGGTCGATCGCTGACCCGCCCGAAAGTTTCGGGCGGGTCAGCGTCACGCCGCATCCCGCCACATCGCCGAGGCTCTCGCCCACCGTCACCCGGCCGCCCTGCGACCCGGGCGGAGGCTTCCCCGTCCCCGCTCCCGGGTGCCCGGACCCCGAGCCGGAGACCGGCTGGCTGACGGTCGGCCCCGACCGTGCCCTCGTCCTCCACCCGTTGCGCACGTACACCAACGACGCCGAGGGCCGCGCGTACGCCGAGAGCCACGGCCTGGAGTACCCCTTCTCCAACGACTACTTCGATGCCGCCGACGGCGCGGCCCGTCCGCTCTCGCTCGACCCGGAGACCGCCTGCACCGGGATCATCCGGGTCGGCTACCGCGAGCCGCTCCACGACCATGCCGTGGACTGCGCCGACCTCATCCACGCCGCGGCCCGGCGCCGGCTCACGACGGCGGTGTGGCGCGAAGGTGACCGGGTCGTCCAGGTGTCGGAGCTCTACCGTCCCTGAGCGCGGCGTCCGACGGCGCGGTGGCACGATGAGGCGATGACCGACGAGTCGACGTACCCCACGATCCGGCAGGTGGTGCTCGACACCACCGACGCGCGCGGGCTGGCGGAGTTCTACCGGCAGCTCTTCGGGCTCCGCTACCGCGACGGTGACGAGCAGCCGCCGGCGGGCGAGCCCGACGAGCGAGGGAGCGACTGGCTGGTGCTCCACAACGCGGACGGCCCCCAGCTGGCCTTCCAACAGGTGTCCGAGCTCCCGCCCGCGAGCTGGCCCGAGCCCGGCCCGCACCCGCAGCAGCTTCACCTCGACACGACCGTGCCGTCGGCGGCCGAGCTGGACGTCCAGCACGACCGCGCCCTGGCGCTCGGTGCGCGCCTGCGCTTCGACCGCAGCGATGACCCCCACGAGCCGCTACGGGTGTACGCCGACCCCGCCGGCCACCCCTTCTGCATCTTCGTCGCGTAGCTCCCGCCGCAGCGAGCGGATGGCCCCGTCGGGTGCGTCGTGTCGGGGAGCCACCTCCGTCTCGCGGCCAGCCAGCGCGACTGAGGCCCCCCGTTTCCTAGTCGCGGCCCGAGATCGGCCGCTAGTGTCTCGCCGGTGAGCCAGCCGAGCGTGCCGCGTGCGATCGCGGACGAGACGTCCGCACACGACGAGCTTCGCAGCTGGCTGCGTGTGGTCACCGAGATCGCAGGAGCCGTGACGCTTCACGAACCCCTGTCGGTCCTGCTGAACCTGCTTGCCCGCAGCGCTGGCGAGCTCATGGGTTACGAGTTCTGCGCGGTCCTCCTCGCCGACGAGGGCCGGGGGATGCTGGAGATCCGCGGCTCTCACGGCCTGACGGCGGACTACGAGTCCCAGGTCCGCAGCTCGCTGTCCTTCCGCCTGGGGCCGCAGCCGGCGGGCGAGACCCCGTCGAGTCGTGCCTTCGTGAACCACCAGCCGGTGGCGGTGGAGGACGTGCTGGTCGATCCGGCGTTCCGGCCCTGGGCCGAATTCGCCATGGAGGCCGGGTTCAGGTCGCTGATCTCGGTGCCGCTGCTCGTGAACGGGCGCGCCGTGGGCACGCTGAACGGGTACCGGGCGCAGCCGTGCCAGTTCGACCAGGACGAGATCCTGCTGCTTGCCGCCCTCGCCAACCTGGCCGGCACGGCCATCGAGACGGCGCGGCTGCGCGAGCGCGAGCAGGAGACCATCGGCCAGCTCCAGCAGCTCAACGCGTCCCTGCGGGCCCAGACCATGCTCCTCGAGCATGCCGAGCAGATCCACCGCCGGCTCACCACGGTGGCCCTGGAGGCCGGTGGCCTGCAGACCGTCGTCACGGTGCTGGCGGGACTGCTCTCTCGTCCGGTGCTCGTGGAGGACGCGACCCTCGGGGTGATCGCGTCCGCGGCACACGAGGGCCAGACGGTGGACGCCCCATCGAGCGAGGTCCGCAGCCGGCAGTCCGCCTCGCCGGACCACGACGTCAAGGGCGACCTGCGCGAGTTCGCGCCATGGCCAGGAGCCCAGCCCGACCAGTGGCGGACCTCGGTGCCGGTCTTCCTCGATCGTGAGATGGTGGCGAGGTTCTGGTTGCCTGGCCGTCCGAGTGAGCTGAGTGCCCTGGAGTTGCGGGCCATCGAGCACGCGGTGGTCGTCAGCGCTCTCGAGCTGTTGCGCGACCGGACCGCCCTCGACGTCGAGTGGGCCCTGCGCGGGGACGTGCTGGCCGAGCTGCTCGCGGACCGGCCCACGGACAGCACCACCGTCGTGTCGCGGGCGCGCAGCCTGGGCCTCGATCTCCGGGCACCGCACTCACTGCTCGTGGTGCGCGCCGACGACGCGCCCGGGGCGCCGGACCGGGCGAGCAGTGACCAGCGCCGGTTGCTGGAGCTCGTCAGGGAGTCGGCCCGTCACCTCAAGTCGTCGTCGCTGGTGACGATCTCGGGCAACTACGTCGTCGTGCTGGTGCCCTCGTTGCCGGCCGAGAAGGACACCGCGCAGGTGAGCACCGAAGTCGCAGACTCGATCCGGGTCCACTGTGCCCGGCGGCTGCACGGTGCGACAGTGAGCGTTTCCGCCGGCGAGCCCTGTCGTGATGTCGGTGACTACGCCGGTGCGTTCCGCATGCAGCGCGGTGCGCTCGAGCTCGCGCGACTCCAGGGCTTCCGCGACCGGACGGTCACGCTGCCCGACCTCGGGTTCTACGGTCTCCTGCTGCAGCTGGACGAGCCCTCCGTGCTCAGCCAGTTCGCCGAGGAGACGCTGGGGCCGCTGCGCCGCTACGACGAGGCGAAGCACACCGAGCTCGTCGCCACGCTGCGGGCGTACTTTGCGCACCACCTCAACACGATGGAGACCGCAGCCGTGCTGTATGTGCACGCCAACACCGTCGGCCTCCGTCTGCGGCGCATCGAGTCGCTCCTGAACCTGTCCCTGGCACAACCGGAGTCGCTCCTGCGGGTGAAAGCGGCCCTGATGACCGACGACGTCCTGCGCCTGCGGCAACCCCAGCCGGCTGACTGAACCCTGCCGGTTGCGGGCCGACAGGGTAGGGGCACAGGGGGCCGAGGCAACCCGTCCGGATGGACTGGTGCGGGCCACAGTGTTTCGCTCCCGATCTGGGGCCTCACACAACGCAGCGCCTTCCGCGGACGAGTTACGTTCCTCACATCCCGACGCCGGAAGGCAGGACGCA
>JAOPXF010000238.1 GCA_025965295.1 Nocardioides sp. | reverse complement strand
ACGAGCGAGCGGTGCGCCGGTTCGGCGACGTAGGGCGTCGTGTAGGACGTCCGCTCGGCCCAGCCGTAGAGGTTGCTCGACGACTCGGTGGTGCGCTCGACCATGCCCTTGAGGCCACCCATGCTGTTCATCCAGTCCAGCTGCTCGGCCATCAGGAAGAGCGTGGCGACCGACGGGGTGTTGTAGGTCTGGTTGAGCCTGGAGTTGTCGATCGCCGTCGGCAGGTCGAAGAACGCGGGGACGTGCCGGTCGGACGCCGCGATCTCGGCGGCTCGCTCCAGCGCCGCCGGCGACATGACCGCGAGCCAGAGCCCGCCGTCGGAGGCGAAGCACTTCTGCGGCGCGAAGTAGTAGGCATCGACCTCGGTCAGGTCGACCGGCAGGCCGCCCGCGCCGGAGGTGGCGTCGACGAGGACCAGCGCCTCGTCGGCCGACGTGCCGGCCGGGCGCACGACCGGCGCCATCACCGCGGTCGACGTCTCGTTCTGCGCCCACGCGTAGGCGTCGACACCCTCCTCGGCCACCGCGACCGGACGCGAGCCGGGATCGGCCTTGATCACGGACGGGTCCGCCAGCCACGGGGCATCGGCGGCCGCCTTGGCGAACTTGGAGGAGAACTCGCCGAACGCCAGGTGCTGGCTCTTCTCGCGGATCAGCCCGTACGTCGCGATGTCCCAGAACGCCGTCGCCCCGCCGTTGCCGAGCACCACCTCGTGCCCCTCGGGCAGCGAGAACAGCGCGGCCAGCCCCTCGCGCACCCGGCCCACGGTGCCGCGCACGGGTGCCTGCCGGTGGGACGTGCCCATCAGCGACGACCCGGTCGCCGCCAGGGCGTCGAGGTGGGAGGTCTGGATCTTCGACGGGCCCGCGCCGAAGCGGCCGTCGGCGGGCAGGAGGTCGGCGGGGATCTGGATCGCGTCGGTCACGTGGCAACCTTCCGAAGAGGTCAGTGGTGGTGCCTGACGGCGCTGTCAGCAGGAGTCATATTCTGTCATCCTGTCCCAGCCCGCCCCCGAGGAGTCCAGATGTCCACCGACCCCGGCGTCGTCGAGCGGCCGGGCGGTGGCCGCGGCCCCGCACTGGAGATCCGGCGGGTCGGCTACGGCCAGGCCGACGCCCTGCGGCTGATCGAGGAGGTCCAGCAGGAGTACGTCCGGCGCTACGGGAGCCCCGACGTCACCCCGCTGGAGCCGGCGATGTTCGAGCCGCCGACCGGCAGCTTCTTCGTGGGCTACGTCGACGGTGAGCCGGTCGCCACCGGCGCCTGGCGGCGCAGCGACGTCGTCGCGCCGGCCACCGTGCTGGGCACCGCGCGGATGGCCGAGATCAAGCGGATGTACGTCGTGCCGCGGCTGCGCGGGTCGGGTCTGGCCCGGCGGATGCTGGCCCACCTCGAGACGAGCGCCGCCGAGCTGGGCGCGGAGGCGCTGGTCCTCGAGACCGGCACCGCACAGCCCGAGGCGATCGCGCTCTACGAGTCCTCGGGCTACCTGCCGGTGCCCGGGTTCGGGCACTACAAGGACGAGCCGCTGTCGCGCTGCTTCGGCAAGCGCCTCCCGCGCGACCCGGCCGCCGTCAGCTGACGACGACGTAGCGCTCGTCGTCGATCTCGCGACCCCAGTAGTCCGCCTCCGGCAGCAGGGTGGCCTCCGCCGGCCGACCGGTCGAGCTCACCAGCGCGACCGTCTCCGCGGCGGCCAGGCCCGCCCCGTTGAACCAGCGGCCCTCGACGAGGACCAGGCGGCCCCCCGGGGCCAGCAGCTCGATCCAGGTGCGCACCGCGGCGGCGGGGTCGGGCATCGCCCAGAGCACGTGCCGGCACAGGACGACGTCGTACGTCGCGGGCTTGAGCGGCGGCGTGGCGGCGTCCGCCACGACGAACCGCGCGTCGTCCCGGCGGCCCGCCTTGGCCTGGGCCCGGCGCACCATCTCCGGTGAGAAGTCGAGGCCGTCGACCAGGTAGCCCTCGTCGGCCAGCAGCAGCGACAGCGTGCCGGTGCCGCAGCCCAGGTCGGCGACCCGGGCGGGCGCCGCCGGGAGCCGGGTCAGCAGCAGCTCCCTCCACGCCGCGCGCACGGAGTCGTCGTGGAGGCCGTGGTCCGCGGCGTCGTCGAACGTCGCGGCCTCCGTGTCCCACATGACAATGTCGTCCCGAGAGGTCATCCCCCGAGACTAGGGGAACCCGTGACAGGGCCGTCTCCCCGACCTACCCTCGTCCGGTGTCTCGGCTCCGCATCCTGCCCGCCCTCCTCCTGCTCGCGGTCACCCTCGCGCTCCCCACCGGATCGAGCGCGTCGACCGCCGACTCGATCGAGGACTACGCCCGCTACCAGCCCCAGACCAAGTGCCGTCATCACGTGCGCCCCGGCATGGAGGTCCTCGCGCACTGGCTGGTCCGGCGCTACGGCGGCGGCTACGGCCCGACGACGCGGCCGTGTCGCAGCGGCGGCACCTCCGAGCACAAGGACGGGCGGGCGTTCGACTGGACGCTCGATGCCGCGAAGAAGCAGGACCGCAAGCGGGCCAGGGCCTTCCTCGACTTCGCCTTCGCCGAGGACGCCCACGGCAACGCCGACGCCAAGGCCCGCCGGATGGGGATCATGTACGTCATCTGGAACGACACGATGTACCCCGCCTGGCACGAGTTCGAGCCCGAGCCCTACCTCAGCTCCGGCTGCGAGTCGCGCCGGAAGTGCTCCAAGACGCTGCGGCACCGCGACCACCTGCACGTCTCGCTGAGTCGCCCCGGCGGACGGGGCGACACCAGCTGGTACGACGGCCGCGTCGGGGGTGACTCCTGAGCGGCGCGTCGCGGCCGGTCGGTCAGCCGTTCCACTCCTGCTTCCAGCCGGGGACCTCGTCGGCCTTGCGGGAGGGCGGGCCGGTGTAGATCGCCGAGGGGCGGATCAGGCGCCCGGTCTTCTTCTGCTCGAGGATGTGCGCCGACCACCCGGCGGTGCGGGCACAGGTGAACATCGAGGTGAACATGTTGGCCGGCACCGCGGCGAAGTCGAGGACGATCGCGGCCCAGAACTCGACGTTGGTCTCCAGCACCCGGTCGGGGCGACGCGCACGGAGCTCGGCGAGTGCGGCCTTCTCGAGGGCCTCGGCAACCTCGTACCGGGGCGCGTCGAGCTCCTTGGCGGTGCGGCGCAGCACCCGGGCGCGTGGGTCCTCGGCGCGGTAGACGCGGTGGCCGAAGCCCATCAGCCGCTCTCCGGAGTCGAGTAGGCCCTTGACGTACGCTTCCGCGTCGCCGGACTTCTCCACCGCCTCGATCATCGTCAGCACCCGTGCCGGGGCGCCGCCGTGCAGCGGCCCGCTCATCGCGCCGATCGCGCCGGAGAAGGCGGCCGCCACGTCGGCGCCGGTCGAGGTGATGACCCGGGCGGTGAACGTGGAGGCGTTCATGCCGTGCTCCGCCGCGGAGGACCAGTAGGCGTCGATCGCGTGCACCTGCTTGGGGTCGGCCTCGCCGTGCCAGCGGATCAGGAACTTCTCGGCGAGCGTGTGGCCCTTGTCGACCTCGCGCTGCGGGACCACTGGCCTGCCCAGCCCGCGCGCCGACTGCGCGGCGTACGACAGCACCATCACCGCGACCCGGGACAGGTCGAGCCGGGCCTGCTCGTCGGAGATGTCGTAGGTCTGGCCCATGCCGAGCATCGGCGCCAGCATCGCCACGGACGCCTGGACGTCGGCCCGGACATCGCCGGTGTGGATGGCGATGTTGTAGGGCTCGGCCGGGGGAAGACCGGGGGAGTAGGCGCCGTCGACCAGCAGGCCCCAGACGTTCTCGAACGGCACCCGGCCGACGATGTCCTCGATGTCGACGCCGCGGTAGCGCAGCGCCGACCCCTCCTTGTCCGGCTCGGCGATCTCCGTCTCGAACGCAACGACACCTTCGAGTCCGTGGTGTACCTCAGTCATGCGCTCGTGACTCCTTCGACGTCCGGGTGGGTGGGGGATGTGCCCGGTGCATTCTGCACCCGCACCTCGGGCGGGCGACACCCCGTGCCCGGGACGCCCTAGATTCGGGGCATGGGTGACAACACGCACGACGACGCCGCCGTCGCGAACCTGCGCCAGGAGTACGCCGCCGGCGGCCTCGACGAGTCCGACCTCGAGGACGACCCGATCACGATGTTCCGTGGCTGGTTCGAGACGGTGCGTGCCGCCAACCTGCACGAGCCCAACGCGATGGTGCTCGCGACGGCCTCCGCCGACGGGCGGCCGTCCTCGCGGATGGTGCTGCTCAAGGGCTTCGGCGACGACGGCTTCCGGTTCTTCACCAACACCCGCTCCCGCAAGGGTGTCGAGCTCGCCGCCAACCCCGCCTGCTCGCTGCTCTTCCCCTGGCACCTGCTGCAGCGCCAGGTCCGGGTCGACGGCACGGCGGAGCCGCTGCCGCGCGCGGACGTGGCGGCGTACTTCGCCTCCCGGCCGCGGGGCTCCCGGGTCGGTGCCTGGGCCTCGCCGCAGTCGCGTCCCGTGGCCGGCCGCGCGGAGCTGGACGCGGCGTACGCGTCGTACGACGAGCGCTACCCCGGCGAGGACGTCCCGCTCCCCGAGGAGTGGGGCGGCTACCTCGTCCGGCCCGAGGACGTGGAGTTCTGGCAGGGGCGCACCAGCCGCCTGCACGACCGGCTGGTCTACCGCCGGACCTCCGCAGGCTGGGCCACGGAGCGGCTGGCACCGTAGAACCGGAAACCGCTTGTGAGTGAGCGCTCACTCACTTACAGTGGCGGGCATGCCCCCCCGCGCCCGCCCGATGTCTCCCGAGCAGCGTCGTGCCGACCTCACCGCCGTGACCCTGCGACTGCTGCGGGTGCACGGCCGGTCGGTGACCACCCGCCAGATCGCGGAGGCGGCGGGCGTGGCCGAGGGCACGATCTTCCGGGCCTTCGGCTCCAAGGAGGAACTGGTCGACGCGGCCATCTCGCGGGCCTTCGAGCCCGGTGACGTGGTGGCGAGGATCGAGGAGATCGACCCCGACCTGCCGCTGCGCGACCGGCTCGTGGCCGTCGTCGCCGTCCTGCAGCAGCGGTTCCGGGCGACGTTCGGGCTGATGCAGAGGATGGAGCTGGTCGGCCCACCTGCACACCTGCACGACTCCGACGCCGCGAACGCCTGGCGGGCGCACCTCGGCGCCCTGCTGTGGAACCTCGTCGGCGACGACGCCGACCAGCTCGTCGTCCCGGCCGGCGACTTCGTCCACGTCCTGCGGCTGCTGACCTTTGCGGGCAGCCACGAGCGGATCGCCGACGGGCGACTGCTCACTCCCGAGCAGATCGTCGACACCGTCCTGCTCGGCCTGCAGAGGAGAGAATGATGCTGATCCGCCTGCTGCGCACCCACCTGAGGCCCTACCGGGGCTGGCTCGCGATTGTGGTGGCCCTGCAATTCGTGGGCGTCGTCGCGATGCTCTACCTGCCGAGCCTCAACGCCGACATCATCGACAACGGCATCGCCACCGGAGACACGCACTACATCCTGCGCATCGGCGCGCTGATGCTCGCCGTCGCGCTGGTCCAGATCGTCTGCTCGGTGACCGCCGTCTGGTTCGGTGCGCGCACGGCGATGGGCTTCGGCCGCGACGTCCGCGCCGCCGTGTTCCACCTCGTCGGCAGCTTCTCGACCCGGGAGGTGCAGCAGTTCGGCGCCCCGTCGCTGATCAACCGCAGCACCAACGACGTGCAGCAGGTGCAGATGCTGGTGCTGATTGCCTGCACGATCGCGGTCTCGTCGCCGATCATGATGGTCGGCGGCGTGCTGATGGCGCTGCGCGAGGACGTCGGCCTCGGCTGGATCCTCGCGGTCGTCGTGCCGGCGCTGTTTATCTCCGTCGGGATGGTCGTCAGCCGGATGGTCCCGAACTTCCGCAAGATGCAGGCCCGCATCGACGAGGTCAACCGGGTGCTGCGCGAGCAGATCACCGGCATCCGCGTGGTCCGTGCCTTCGTCCGCGAGCCCCACGA
>JAOPXF010000234.1 GCA_025965295.1 Nocardioides sp. | reverse complement strand
CGCTCGAGGAGCTCGATGAACGGGTCGCCGGCGATCTGCGCGGAGAAGCGGGTGCAGCGGGCGCAGAGCACGCAGCGCTCGCGGTCGAGCAGCACCTGGGCGGAGATGTTGATGGGCTTGGGGAAGGTGCGCTTGACGCCCTCGAAGCGGCTCTCGCCGCGACCGTTGGACATCGCCTGGTTCTGGAGCGGGCACTCGCCGCCCTTGTCGCAGACCGGACAGTCCAGCGGGTGGTTGATCAGCAGGAACTCCATGATCCCCTGCTGCGCCTTGTCGGCGACCGGACTGGTGACCTGGGTGTTGACGACCATCCCCTCGGCGACGGTGATCGTGCACGAGGCCTGCGGCTTCGGGAAGCCGCGGCCGTTGCCGGCGTCGGGGACGTCGACCAGGCACTGGCGGCAGGCGCCGACCGGCGCCAGCAGCGGGTGGTCGCAGAAGCGCGGGATCTGGACGCCGACCTGCTCGGCGGCCCGGATCACCAGCGTGTCCTTGGGGACGCTGACCTGGATGCCGTCGATCGTCAGCGAGACGAGCTCAGGACCCTGAGCCGCGTCGGTCGAGCTTGTCGAGACCTGGGTCATGCGTTCGCTCCAGCGGTGGCGAAGAGGGTGGACGCGGTCGCGTCGAACGGACACCCGCCCTGGGTGAGGTGGGCGACGTACTCGTCGCGGAAGTACTTGATCGAGCTCATGATCGGGCTGACCGCTCCGTCGGCGAGCGCACAGAACGAGCGGCCCATGATGTTGTCGCACTGGTCGAGCAGCAGGTCGAGGTCGGACTCGCGACCCTGGCCCTTCTCCAGCGCGGCGAGGGTCTGGACCAGCCACCAGGTGCCTTCGCGGCACGGGGTGCACTTGCCGCAGGACTCGTGCTTGTAGAACTCGGTCCAGCGCAGCGTCGCCCGGACCACGCAGGTGGTCTCGTCGAAGAGCTGGAGCGCCCGGGTGCCGAGCATCGAGCCGGCCGCGCCGACGCCCTCGAAGTCGAGGGGTACGTCGAGGTGCTCGGCGGTCAGCAGGGGGGTGCTCGAGCCGCCGGGGGTCCAGAACTTCAGCTCGTGGCACTCGCGCATGCCGCCGGCCAGGTCGATCAGCTGGCGCAGCGTGATGCCGAGCGGGGCTTCGTACTGGCCCGGACGGGTGACATGTCCGGAGAGCGAGAAGATGCCGTAACCCTTGGACTTCTCGGTGCCCATCGAGGAGAACCAGCTCGCGCCGTTGGCGATGATGCTCGGCACCGAGGCAATGGACTCGACGTTGTTGATGACGGTGGGGCTGGCGTAGAGACCGGCCACGGCCGGGAAGGGCGGGCGGAGGCGGGGTTGGCCGCGGCGGCCCTCGAGCGAGTCGAGCAGCGCCGTCTCCTCGCCGCAGATGTACGCGCCGGCGCCGGCGTGCACCACGAGGTCGAGGTCGTAGCCCGAGCCGTGGATGTCCTTGCCGAGGTGGCCGGCGAGGTAGGCCTCCTGGACGGCGCGCTGCAGGCGGCGTACGACGTGCAGGACCTCGCCGCGCACGTAGATGAACGCCTTGTTGGCGCGGATCGCGTAGGAGCTGATGATGACGCCCTCGACGAGCGTGTGCGGGCTCGCCATCATCAGCGGGACGTCCTTGCAGGTGCCCGGCTCCGACTCGTCGGCGTTGACGACGAGGTACTTGGGGTTGGGGTTGTCCTGCGGGATGAAGCCCCACTTCATGCCGGTCGGGAAGCCCGCGCCGCCACGGCCCCGGAGCCCGGAGTCCTTGACCGCCTCGATCACGGCGTCCTGGGTCATCCCGAGGGCCTTCTTCAGGGCGCCGTACCCGTCGCGCGCCTCGTAGGCCTCGAGGGTCCAGCTCCGCTCGGCGTCCCAGTTGTCGGTGAGGACGGGGGTCAGCATGTCGGTCACTTGTCGTCCTCGTGCTTGGTGTCGGCGCCGGACTCGTCGATCTTGGTCTCGGACTCGGCACGGCCGGTGTCGGCCTGCTCGACCGCGGCCTCCTTCGAGGCGTCGGAGCCGCTCGCCGAGCCGAGCTCGGGGGGCCGCGGTGCGGTCCACCCGCGCTCGCGGGCGATGCCCAGGCCGACCAGCGAGGCGTGGCCGGCGGCCGGCCCCTCGTCGGCGAGGTCGTCGGGGAAGCCCGCGAGCACGCGCTCCGCCTCGCGCCACGTGCAGATCCGCGGGCCGCGGGTCGAGGTGACCTCGACGCCCGAGCGGAGGTCGTCGACGAGCTGCGTGGCCGACTGCGGCGTCATGTTGTCCATGAACTCCCAGTTGACCGTCATCACCGGGGCGTAGTCGCAGGCCGCGTTGCACTCGATGTGCTCGAGGGACACCTTGCCGTCGGCGGTGGTCTCGTCGTTGCCGATGTCGAGGTGGTCCTTGAGCCGCTCGAAGATCGCGTCGCCGCCCATCACCGCGCAGAGCGTGTTGGTGCAGACACCGACGTGGTAGTCGCCCACGGGCTTGCGCTTGTACATCGTGTAGAACGTCGCGACCCCGCTCACCTCGGCCGCGGTGATGCCGAGGATCTCGGCGCACGCCTCAATGCCCTCGGGCGTGATCCGGCCCTCGGCCGCCTGCACGAGGTTCAGCATCGGGAGCAGGCCGGAGCGGGCCTGCGGGTAGCGGCCGGCGATCTCGCCGAGCTCGGCGTACGTCGTCTGGTCGATGCTCATCGGGGTCCCCTCGGCGTTGTGAGCGGGAGGAGCGGAGCGGGGGACGCGAAGAACGTCTTGGGGTGGTTCATCGGGGTCCCCT
>JAOPXF010000200.1 GCA_025965295.1 Nocardioides sp. | reverse complement strand
GCGCGACGTGACTTCTTCGAGCCGGGCATGTCCGACGTCCTCGCGCGGTACGCCGCCGACCACCTGTTCTTCGAGATCGACGAGCTCGGGCGTCTGGTCGGGTGCCGGGGTGCTGGGTCCCGAGGCGTTCGACGCGGTGCCGTTCCTCGAGCTGCTGACGGAGTAAGGCAGCCCCTGGGGGATCAAGGAGCTCTGAGCGCTCCGCGGACGCCGGGCACCGGCCACCACGGCCGTCGATATTGAGGCGACGGATGTCGGTGCCGGCACGTAGCGTCGTCCCCGATGACCACCACACTCGGCGCCGAGCGTCCCACCACCACCCCGGCGGCCGACCGGCCCGGTCCGAGCGCCAGGGTCGACTGGCGCCGGCTGCGCACCCCGGTCGCCGTCTGGGCGTTGGTCGCCTGCGGGGTGGCGGCAGTCGGTACGTCGCTCGGCTCGCTGGTCGCCGGGCATCTCGCCGAGGACGCGTCCGGGCGGCTGGTCGGCATCCTCGCGCTCTGCGTGGTCGGCGCCGCGGTGCTCGACACGGCCGCGCGCACCCTCTGGGCCGGCGTGGTCGACCGGGCGGAGGGGCGGCTGCGCTCCGACCTGCTCGACGCGGCGATGCACCAGCCGCTGTCGGCCCTCACCGAGCAGGCTGTCGGTGAGGTGCTCGACCGCGTCGACGACGACACCCACGAGGTCGGCACCCTGCTCCGGCAGAGCGCCTGGATGGCGATCCGCACCACGCTCGCGGCCGGTCCGCTCTGGATCGTGGCCGGTGTCACCTGGTGGCCGGCGTTCATCCTCTTCCCGGTCACCGGGTGGGCGGCGCTGGCCGTCGTACGCCCGCTGCTGCCGGAGATCTCCACCCGCAAGGTCGTCGAGGAGGCCGCGTGGACCGACCACGCGGCCGCGCTCGAGGAGGGCATCGCCGGGCGCGACGACCTGCGAGCCAGCGGCGGACAGGCCCATGTGCTGCGGCGCTGCACCGAGCTCGCCGCCAAGGTGCACGAGCTCTTCAACGCGGTCCTCCGGCTCGAGGCCACGGTCACCCGGCGCACCGGCACCATGCTGCACGCCGTGCTCGCCGCCACCGCGGTGCTCGGCGTCGCGTTGGTCACGACCGACCACCTGGGCACCGCCGAGCTGGTGACGCTGTTCCTGGTGACCACGATGTTCGTGGGCCAGGTCGACCAGCTCGCGCGGCACCTGCCCGACCTCCAGGCCGGTTTCGGGGCCGTGCTCCGGCTGCGCGGCCTGCTCGGCTCGGAGCGCGAGCCGACGGGCGGGCTCCCGGTGCCCGACGGCCGGCTCGACGTCCACTTCACCGACCTGCACTTCGCCTACGCCGAGGGGCGCTTCGCCCTCCAGGACGTCGACCTGGAGGTCCCGGCCGGCACCACGACCGCCCTCGTCGGGCGCACCGGCTCGGGCAAGTCCACGCTGGCCGCACTGCTCTCGCGGGCGGTCGAGCCCGAACGCGGCACCGTGTTCCTCGGCGGCGTCGACGTGCTCGACCTCGAGCTCCAGTCGCTGCGCTCCGCGGTCGGCGTGGTCACCCAGCGCACCGAGATCCTGGCCGGCACGCTCGCCGAGAACATCGCGCTCTTCGAGGACCTCCCGCGCGAGCGGGTCGTCGCCGCCGTCGTCGAGCTCGGCCTCGACGACTGGGTCGCCGGCCTCACCGACGGACTCGGCACCCTGCTCGGCCCCGGCGGCACCACGCTGTCGGCGGGGGAGGAGCAGCTCGTGGCCTTCGCCCGGCTGCTGGTGCGCGACGTGAGCGTGGTCGTGCTCGACGAGGCCACCGCCCGGATGGACCCCGTCACCGAGGCCAACGTCGTCCGCGCCGCCGACCGACTGCTGTCCGGCCGCACCGGCCTGCTGGTCGCCCACCGCCTCTCGACCACCGAGCGCGCTCACCAGGTCGCGGTCCTCGACGGCGGGCGGGTCGTGCAGCGCGGCGTGCGCGAGCAGCTCGCGGCGACGCCCGGCCCGTTCCGGTCCCTGCTCGAGGCCTCCGCCGAGGACGACCGCGCCGCGCCCGTCGAGTCGTCGACCAGTCAGGTCGGCACCGCTCGACGGGTCGGGGAGCCGCCGGCCCCGCCGGAGATGAAGCCGGTGCCCGGGCTCACGCGCGCGACCTGGTCGGCACTCGTCATCGAGCCCCAGTGGGGTGCGCTGAGCATCGTGATCTTCCTGGCGTCCGCCCTCTGCGGCGCCTTCGGGGCGGTCACCGGCTGGATCTGGGGCCACCTCGTCGTCGCCCTCCAGCGCGGCGAGACCCCGACCATGCTCACGATGTACGTCGTGGCCTCGCTGCTCGCCTCCCCGCTGCTGCTGGCCGAGGCGATCCGGCTCTACCCCCGCTGGTGGATCGCGGTGATGCTGCGGGTCCGCACGACCGTCCTGGCCGGCCAGACCGACCAGCACCGCCTGGGCCGTACTCCTCCCGGCGAGGTCGTCGCCCGCACCATGGACGCCGACCGGATCGCTCGCTACGCCGACCGGTGGGTCGACTTCGTCAACGGCCTGGCGATCGCGGCGGTGACCGCGATCCTCGCCCGGAGCTGGCTCGCCGGTGGGGTTCTGCTCGCCGTCATGGTGGCCTCGGCCCTGGCCTCCTCGCTCGGCCGCCCGATCGCCGGCCGCTCGGCCGCCGCGTCGGCCAAGGCGCGTGCCGTCTTCGGGCGCTCCCTGGTCTCGGCGCTCGACTCGGTACGCACCGTCAAGCTCGCCGCCTCCACCCCCAGCGTCCACGCCCACCTGCGCAGGGTCGACAGCGGCCGGGTCGAGGCCGCCGTGCGCGAGCACCGCGTGCAGGCACTGCTCGACGGCGTGCCCATCGTGATGGTCCAGGGCGGCGTCGTCGCCGCCTGGGGCGTGATGGTCGCCGGTGGCTGGGGCCTGGCCACCGCGCTCCTGGTCGCCGGCGCGGTCAACGGGTTCGACTGGTTCGGCCGGGTCGCGGGCGCGGTCGTGACCGAGGCCCCCGGCACCCGGGCCTGGATGCAGACCACCAGTCGTCTCGCGGGCGGCGGCGACCTGATGCACCTGCCGGCCGGAGTCGACCTGGTGCAGGGCTTCGCCCCCGCCCCGGCGCCCGACCCGCGCGATCCGCTGCACACCCTCGAGCTGGTCGGGCTCACCGCCGTCCACGACGACGGCACGATCGGGGTCAGCGACGTCGACCTGACGGTCGGCTCGCGCGAGCTCGTGCTGCTCCTCGGCCAGGTCGGCTCGGGCAAGTCCAGCCTGCTCTCGGCTCTCGCGGGCCTGGTCTCCAGCACGGGGGAGATCCGCTGGAACGGCGAGCGCGTCGACGACCCCGAGACCTTCCTGCGCCCCGGCCGGGTGGCGCACGTCGCCCAGGTGCCGCGGGTCCTGTCGGGGACGTTCACCGACAACGTCCGCCTCGACCACCCCGGGCGGGTGGTCCTGCCCGCCCTCGAGGCGGCCCGGATGCTCCCCGACGTCGAGGCCGCCGGCGGCCCCGACTCACTGGTGGGCCACCGTGGCGTCCGCCTCTCCGGCGGCCAGGTCCAGCGCCTGGCCCTGGCCCGCGGCCTGGCCTGCGAGGCCGAGCTGCTCCTCGCCGACGACGTCTCCTCCGCCCTCGACGCCGCCACCGAGATCGAGCTCTGGGCCGCCCTGCGCGCCCGCGGCGCCACCGTGGTCGGCGCCACCAGCAAGCGCGCCGCCCTGGCCCAGGCCGACCGCGTCGTCGTGCTCGCCGAGGGGCGGGTCGCCGCCGTCGGACCGTGGACCGAGCTCGCGCCGGCGTGGGGTCACCTCGCGGGGTAGCGACGCCGAAAAAACCTGACGGGCGATGTCGCGGAGCCCAGCCGCCGTTCGACATACGTGCGAGAAGCAACTCACCGGCAACCACGAGGAGAGATCAAGATGCCGAGATTCATGGGATTCGTGCGGATGGAGGAGGGCGTCGGGACGCCGCCCCAGGCGCTGTTCGACGCGATGGACACCTACATCGGCGAACAGGTCGCCAAGGGCGCGTTCCTGGACGGCGGTGGGCTCTACGGCACCGAGGACGCCGTGAACTTCGTGGTCCGGGAGGGCCAGGTCAGCCGGGTGGACGGCCCCTACGCCGAGGCCAAGGAAGTCGTCGGCGGGTGGGCGATCATGCAGTACGACTCCGTCGAGGAG
>JAOPXF010000194.1 GCA_025965295.1 Nocardioides sp. | reverse complement strand
GGGATCAGGCGCGAGTCGGTGCTGGCTGTCACGTCGGGGACGCTCGAGAGCAGGCCCCACGTGTAGGGCATCTCCGGGTGGGTCAGCAGCTCCTTGCACACGCCGTACTCGACCGCGCGGCCGGCGTACATCACCAGGACGTCGTCGGCCATCTCCGCGATGACGCCGAGGTCGTGGGTGATGATGATGACCGCGGAGTTGAACTCGCGCTGGAGGTCCTGGAGCAGGTCGAGGATCTGGGCCTGCACGGTGACGTCGAGCGCCGTGGTCGGCTCGTCGGCGATCAGCAGCGACGGGTCGTTGATCAGGCCCATCGCGATCATCGCGCGCTGGCGCATGCCGCCGGAGAACTGGTGCGGGAAGTCGTCCACCCGCCGGTCGGGCTGTGGGATGCCGACCCGGTCGAGCATCTCGATCGCCTTGCGGCGGGCGTCGCGCTTGCTCGCCCCCGGGTGGTGCACGAGGTAGGCCTCGGCCAGCTGAGCCCCGATCTTGTAGAACGGGTGCAGCGCGGCCAAGGCGTCCTGGAAGATCATCGCGACCTGGTTGCCGCGCAGCTTGCGCATGCGGTTCTCGGAGAGCCCCACCACCTCGGTGCCACCGACCCGGATGGAGCCGGTGATCCGCGCGGTCTTGTTGTCGTGGAGACCCAGGACGGCCATGCTCGACACGGACTTGCCCGACCCGGACTCGCCCACGATGCCGAGGGTCTCGCCGAGCGCGACGGAGTAGCTCAGGCCGTGGACGGCGGTGATGAAGCCGTCCTCGGTCGGGAACCGCACCGTGAGGTCCTCCACGACGAGGTAGGGATCACCGGCCGATCGACCCTGGAGCTGCGCACTGGTCTGCTCGGTCACGGTCACGACAGCCTCACCCTCGGATCCAGAACGCTGTAGATGATGTCGACGAGCAGGTTGGCGACGACGAGGACCACGGCGCTGAACAGGGCCGTGGCCTCGACGACGGGCAGGTCCTTGGCCCCGACGGCCTGGAGACTCCAGAAACCGATGCCCTGGATGTCGAAGATCCGCTCGGTGAAGATGGTACCGGCCAGCAGCACGCCGAAGTCGATGCCGAAGATCGTGACGATGGGCACCAGCGCCGCGCGGAGGCCGTGCTTGTAGACCACGGTCCGCTGTGGCAGGCCCTTGGCCTTCGCGGTGCGGATGTAGTCCTCGCTCAGAGCCTCGATCATGGCGCCGCGGGAGTACCGGGTGTACTGCGTGCAGCCGAAGATGCCCAGCACGATCCAGGCCAGAAGCATGCCCGAGAACCACTTCGCCGGGTTGTCGGTGATGGGGTGGTACCCCGTGTTGCTCAGGAGTGGTATCTCGAAGATCACCGTGAGATAGAGCCAGGTGAGCAGGGCGAAGAGGTAGTAGGGGATGGAGCTGAGCACGAGGAAGCTGGAGACCAGTGCCTTGTCCGCCACCGTGCCGCGTCTTCGCGCGGCGGCGACCCCGATGGGGATGCCGAACAGCAGGTAGAGGGTCGCGCCGCCGATCGCCACCGAGAACGTGGCCGGCAGGCGATCCTTCATCTCGCCCCACACGGGGACGGTGGTGCGGTAGGAGTAGCCGAAGCAGGGGGCGGGGCAGGGGCGTTCCTTGGTGCCGATCTTGATGTCGCGGCCGACGAAGACGCCCTTGATGAACTTGCCGTACTCGGAGTACACGGGGTTGTTGTAACCCAGGTTCTCGGTGTAGCGCGCCAGCCGCACCGTGTCACAGTGGTTGCTGGTCTGCCGGTCGCACAGCGGGCGCGCGGGCTCGTTGGGGCCGTACCAGAAGAGCAGGAAGACGGCCACCGAGACCATGAAGACGACCACGACGCCTGCGATCAGGCGCTTGACTACGTACGCGAACATCGGGTCTCTTTCCGACTAGACGGACCGGGCCGGTCAGGAAACTCTACGGCTACAGAGCCGGGCCGAAAATCTCTGGGCTGGCAGGTTGGGGGCCCCAGGAACTGGGACCCCCAACCGCCAGATGGTGCTGTGGATCAGATGGAACCGATCAACTCGAGGAGTCGATCATCACTGGACGACGAACAGGTCCTTGTAGTCCGGAGCACCCAGGGCGCCGTCACCGACACCGTTGCCGATCTTGGAACCGAAGACGAACAGGTCGTTGCGGAACGCCGTCGGGATGATCGGGAAGTACTTCGTCTCGATCTCCTCGTCCAGAGCGCCCCAGGCATCGGCCTGCTGGTCCTGCGGCAGGCTCGTGATCGAGTTCATCTTCTCGTCGATCGCGGGCTCGGAGAACTGCGCGGTGTTGTACGCAGCGCCCGTCTTGGTCAGCGGCGGAATCATGGTGAGACCGGACGGCCAGTCCGAGCACCAGTTGACGCCACGCAGGTTGAGCTTCTTGTTCAGCGGGTCGTCGGGGTTCAGCCAGATGTTGTACGGCGAGTCCTGGACCGGGTAGCCGCCGTTGACGACGGTGAACCCGGCCTCCTGGAAGCCCTTCACGAGCTGCTTCTGACCGGCGACGGCCAGCGGGTCGGCCTCGTAGTAGATCATCGAGATCTTGTACTGGCCGGGCTCGTAGCCGGCTTCCTTCAGCAGCGCCTTCGACTTCTCGGGGTCGTACTTGAACTGGTCCCCGTCGGCGAAGAACTCCTTCTTGCCGGCCATGCCGGGAGGCATGATCGAGTTGGCCGGAACCCGGGTCACGCCCGGGACCTCGCCGGTGGCGAGCCACATGTCCTCGTAGGGGTAGGCGTAGGCGAGCGCCTTGCGGACGTTGATGTCCGTGATCTTCGTGTAGTCGGGCGACAGGAAGCTGGTGCACTGGGCCGACTGCTGGAAGAGGCGGTCACCGAGCTCGGTGTTCGCACGCTGGTAGTTGTTCGAGCCGAGACGCGTGCTGAGCGCGGTCTGCGACTCGGTGTTGTCGCTCAGCATGATCTGGTCGACCTTGGCCGTGTCCTGGTTGAACTTGAAGATCCACTTGTCGGCGTACTGGTGCCGAGCGGGGTCGGAGTTCGGGTCCCACTGGTCGTTCTTGACCAGGACGAGCTCCTCGTTGGGACGGAAGGACTCGACCAGGTAAGGACCGTTGGACATGATCTTCTGGCCGTAGTCCGGCGGGTCGCTGGCCTTGCCGAGCGGTGCCGGGCCCATGGCCATGAACGCGCCCCAGTAGTCCATGTCGGGGAACGGCTTGGCCATCTTGATGGTGATGTCCTGGCCGTCGACCGAGACGCCGTCCCAGGTCTTGCCCTTGTCGGTGTAGGGGCCCTTGTACTTGCCGGCGTCCTTGAAGTACGTCTGCGAGTACTCGGTGCCGGGACCACCGGGGAAGGTGTCGGAGTCCATGGAGCGAGTGATGCCCCAGGCGACCTGCTCGGGCGTGATCGTGCTGCCGTCCTGCCACTTGGCGTCGTCACGGAGCGTGAAGGTCCACTCGGTGTAGTCGTCGTTGTGGCTGCCGAGGTCGGTCGCCAGGTCGGGGACCAGGACCATGCTGCCGGTCTTGGGGTCGCGGGCGTACTGCGTGAGCGAACGGCTCGTCAGCGCCTGCTGGATCGAGTTGCCGGTCACGGACCAGCCCTCGGTCGGGTCCAGGGAGTCCGGGCCGGGGTCCCCGGGCAGGTAGACCGTGATGGTCCCACCGGCCGTGGCACCGTCGACGTCCGCCGCGGGCGCGGTGCGCTGAGGGTCCTTGGCGATCGCGTCGGCACCGCTGAAGGTGCGGCCCGGCCCACCCGGGTCGTTGCCGTTGCTGCCCGAGCCGCCGCACGCGGCGAGCCCGAACAGCGCAGCACCGGCGAGGACCGCCAGTGGCTTGTTCCGTCTCATTGTCCAGCCTTTCTTGTCATGAATCGCGCCCCAAGGAGAATCGGAGCGACGTAGAGGTCCGTCAGCGACGGGTCTTCGGGTCGAGCGCGTCCCGGATCGCGTCGCCGAGGAGGTTCAGAGCCAGGACCAGCGCGACGATGCCGATGAGGGGCTCCCAGAGGAAGAGCGGATAGGTCTCGAAGAAGTTGGACGCCGTGTTGATCGTCTGGCCCCACGAGATGCCGGACGTGACGCCGATGCCGAGGTAGGCGAGACCCGCCTCGGCGGCCACGAACGCCGGAAGCATCAGCGAGACGCTGACCACGATCGGGGCCACCAGGTTGGGCAGCAGCTCCTTGACCAGGATCCGGCTGGTCGGCATGCCGAGCACCCGGGCAGCCTGGATGAACTCGCGCTCGCGCAGGGACAGCACCTCGCCGCGGATCAGCCGGGCGATGCCCATCCAGCCGAACATCGACAACACGACGATCAGGTCGATGAGCTGGATCCTCGGGTAGTTCGGGGAGGTTGAGAAACGCTCGGCGACGATCGGCGCGAGGGTCAGTGCCGCCAGCAGGAACGGCACGGTGAGGAAGAAGTCCGTGAAGAACGAGATCACCTTGTCGACCGGGCCACCGAGGAACCCGGCGAGCAGGCCCAGGATGACCCCGAGCACCGAGGCGAACAGGGTCGCGATGCTCGCGATCAGCAGCGAGGTGCGGCAGCCGTAGACCCAGAAGGCCAGGTTGTCGTTGCCGGTGTTGGGGGCCACGCCGAAGGGGTGGGCAGGGTCGAATCCGTGCAGCGGGGGGCCCTCCTTGGGCAGTCCGCCGTTGAGCATGTTGACGCGGGTGGTGGCGAGCACGGTCTCGGTGTCGACGTTGAAGATGCTGCAGATGACGCCGGCGAAGATCGCGACCAGGACGAAGAAGAGGACGACAGCGGCGCAGACGACGGCGATCTTGTCGCGGGCCAGGCGGCCGAAGGCGATCCTCAGCGGCGACTTGCCCGTGATTGCCTCCGCCTTCTTGCTGTTGGGATCTACCGGAGGCGGCTCGTCACTCAGGTGACCCAGGGTCTCGGGCCCGGCGGTCTGTGCCGTCATGCTCTCCCCATCATCGTCCGAGACCGGTTTCCCGGTCTGCGCCTGTGCGCGCCGATGGGTGACTCTATGTGACACAGACCGCACCTGTGATCACCTGTGCGTAACGATCTGGTCTCGGCCCTCGGCGAGCAATTGTTTCGTTGTTCAGGCCTCTGGAGCCTGTTCCTTCATCGGTTTCGCGTCCACACCGGCTTCCTTGCGCTGCTCGGGCGTGATCGGCGCAGGAGCGGCGGTCAGGGGGTCGAATCCGCCACCCGACTTCGGGAACGCGATCACCTCCCGGATCGAGTCGGTGCGCGCGAGGAGCGCACAGATGCGATCCATGCCGACCGCGATGCCGCCGTGCGGGGGCGCTCCGAACTTGAAGGCGTCGAGGAGGAAGCCGAACTTCTCCTCCGCCTGCTCCTCGGTCAGTCCCATCACCGCGAACACGCGCTTCTGGATGTCCTCGCGGTGGATCCGGATCGACCCGCCACCGAGCTCGTTGCCGTTGCAGACGATGTCGTAGGCGTAGGCCAGCGCGCTGCCGGGGTCGGTGTCGAAGGTGTCGGCGTACTCCGGCTTGGGTCCGGTGAACGCGTGGTGCACGGCCGTCCAGGCGCCCGCACCGACGGCGACGTCGCCGCTGGCGACGGCCTCGGAGCTCGGCTCGAACATCGGGGCGTCGACGACCCAGGTGAAGGCGAAGGCGTCCTCGTCGATCAGGCCGCAGCGGCGCCCGATCTCGAGGCGGGCGGCGCCGAGCAGCGCCCGGCTGGACTTGGTCGGTCCGGCGGCGAAGAAGATGCAGTCGCCCGGCCGGGCGCCCACGTGCTCGGCCAGTCCGGCCTTCTCCTCGTCGGTGATGTTCTTCGCCACCGGGCCGCCGAGCTCGCCGTCCTCCTGGACCAGGACGTAGGCGAGGCCCTTGGCGCCGCGCTGCTTGGCCCACTCCTGCCAGGCGTCGAGCTGCTTGCGGGGCTGGCTCGCTC
>JAOPXF010000178.1 GCA_025965295.1 Nocardioides sp. | reverse complement strand
ACGACCCGGCTGGTGGTCCAGCCGCTCACGTCGAGCCCGGACAGCTCCTGGAGCTCGCGGAGGTCGGGGGCGTAGAGCTCGACCAGACGGGAGACCTGCTCGACCGTGGGCGGCTCGCCCGCGTGGTCGCTCGGAGTCTGGTTCTTGTGCAGGACCGGCGGGTACTCCTCGAAGCGCTCGACGCCCAGGAAGTCCGTCACCCGGTCGAGCGTCTCGGTCTGGCGGGAGAAGACGTCGCGGAAGTCGAGGACCAGCCACTGCTCGCGGGGGAAGTAGCGCAGTCCGCGGCGCAGCTGCTGGCCGTAGAGGCCACGGGTGAAGAGCGACTCCTTGCGCAACCGGGCGGGCGTCACGCCGTCGGGGATCGAGTCGGGGATCGTCGCGGCCGCGAAGCGGTCGATGGCCTCGGGCAGCTCGGGGAACGTGGGGTTCCAGGTCCGCTCCATCGACCACTGCGAGAACGCGCGCTCGATCGGGTCACGCAGGGTGACGACCAGCTTCAGCTCCCGGTCGTAGCGGCTCATCCGCTCGATCGCGTGCGGCCAGAAGAAGTACGCCGGGGTGGCGTCGCCGGCGAGCGTGACCCGCGGGTCGTCGGAGGCGCGGGCGTAGCGCTTGAACTTGGGCTGCTCCCAGTTGAGCCGCTCGCGGATGAAGAGCCGCATCTCCTTCTCGGGACCACCGGCCACCGCCGGGTGCTCGACGAGCATCCCGTAGAGCGTGCTGGTGGCGGCCTTCTGGACGCCGACGATCGAGAAGTTGATCGGGATCCGGCGCTCCGCCTCCTTCAGCGTTGCCCGGCGCCTGGCCCGCCGCTCCTTGACCCGCGGCGGCCCGGACTCCGCGTCCTCGCCCGGCGTACCCGTCACGAGTCGTCCCCGTCGCCACCCGTGCCCGCCTCGAGGGCGGCCAGCGGGTCGTCCTTGCGGACGTCGTAGATGTGGCCGGTCTGCGGGGACAGCAGCACGTCGAGCGACGTCTGGGCCACCACCTCGGACTCGAGGAGGCTGCCGGGAGGCTCCTGGCCGAAGGCCTTGGTGCGCATCGGGGTGCCGGTGCGCTCGGGGTTGATGCAGTTGACCCGGACCCTGTCGCCCGCCCACTCGTCGGCGAGGGCCTGGGTGAGGTTCACGGTGGCGGCCTTGGCGGAGGAGTAGAGGCTGTAGCCGCTGCGGCCGCGGGTGTAGGAGCTCGAGGTGAACAGCAGCATCGAGCCCGATGTCTCCTTGAGCAGCGGGAAGAAGACCTGCGCGATGAAGACGGGCGCGAGGTAGTTGATCTCGGTGGCCGAGTAGATCGTCTCCTCGCTGGTGTCGAGCAGCTCGCCGCGGGGGAGCACCCCGGCGGTGTTGACGACGAAGTCCACCCGGCCGGTCTTCTCCATCACCAGCCGGGCCGCGTCCATGATGTCGGTGCGCCTCTCGACGTGGGTGTTGGTGCTCGAGCGGCTGAACGTGAAGACGTCGGCGCCGAGCTTCGTGGCCAGCGCGGCGATGTCGGCGCCGATGCCGTAGCTGCCGCCGAAGACCACCATCGACCGGCCCGCCAGCGCCTGGTGGTACTCGTCCTCGGTGCGGGGGGTCGGGAGGTCGTTGCTCGTCAGCTGGAAGAGCTTGTCGGCGAGGTAGACGTCGATGGGCTCGGTGACCTTCATGTTCCGCTCGTCGCCGTGCACGACCACGATCGGCTCGTCGGGCAGGTAGCGCAGCACGACCGTGCAGTCGTCGGTCGCGACGAAGTCGGGGTCCTGCCAGGCCTTGGCGTACGCCGCCTTGATCACCGACGAGCGGAAGGCCTGCGGGGTCTGGCCGCGGCGGAGCGCCGCCCGCGGCGGGATGTCCCGGATCGTGTTGTCCTCGCGGACCTCGATGATCGTGTCCGCCGACGGGATGGCCACGTCGACCGCCGGGTAGGACTCCAGTGCCAGGAAGCACTCCTCGATGATCCGCGGCGTGACCAGCGGCCGCACGGCGTCGTGGAAGAGCACGTGGCACTCGTCGTCGCCCAGCGCGTCGAGCGCCCGCAGCGTGGTCTCGTTGCGGCTGTTGCCGCCCTCGAGGATCGCCGTGACCTTGGCGTAGTCGCCCCCCTTGACGATCGCGCGGACGGCATCGAGGTGGCCCGGCGCCATCATGATCAGGACCTCGTCGACCATCGGGTGGCTGTGCAGCGCGATCAGCGCGTGCTCGAGGATCGTCTTCCCCGCGACCTTGATCAGCTGCTTGGGGATGGCCAGGCCGATGCGGGCACCCACGCCACCGGCCAGCAGCACGGCGACGTTCCTCGTGCGGGCGGGGTTCGAATCCATGGCGAGCATCCTCTCAGACCCGGGCTCCGCGCTCCGAGACGCGGTTCTCGCTGGGTATGGTGATCCGGTCGTTGGCCCGCCCCCTGCCCGAGTGAGTTCACTGAGATGTCGTCCGAGAGCCTGTTGCTGCCCCCGGGGGCCCGGCTGGTGCACATCGGCCCCCACAAGACGGGCAGCACCGCGATCCAGGTCGCCCTGCAGGAGGCGCAGGCCGAGCTCGAGCCGCACGGGGTGCACTACTCGACGGGTCGCCGGCACCGTCCGGACAAGGCCGGGTGGGCGCTGGGCGTCAAGGGGCGCCCCGCCGGGTCGAAGCGGCCGGCGATGTGGCACTGGAAGGCCCTCGTGGCCGACGTGGCCGAGGCGGGCGAGCAGCGGGTCTGCATCAGCAACGAGGACTTCGGCCGGGCCACCCGGCCGCAGATCCGCACGATGGTCGACGCGTTCGGGGCCGACCGCGTCCATGTCGTGGCGGTCGCCCGGCGCCTCGACCGGTACCTGCCCTCGCAGTGGCAGGAGCGGGTGAAGGCCGGCGACCGGCGTACCTTCGACGACTGGCTGCGGGTCGTGCTGGACCGCGACAGCGAGGAGTTCGACTGGGACCGCCAGAACGTCTGGTTCGCCCACGACACGGCGCAGCTCGTGAAGCGCTGGGTCAAGGTCGTCGGCGAGGACCGGTTCACGCTGATCGTCGGCGACGAGGCCGACCGCCAGCTCCTGCCGGCCACGTTCGAGGGCCTCCTCGGTCTCCCCGCCGGCACGCTGCGACCCAACCCGTCGCGCTCCAACCGTGGACTCAGCTGGGCCGAGACCGAGCTGGTGCGCGCCATCAACGTGGGCGCCGCCGAGCAGGTCTCCCGGACGCAGCGCCGGGCCTTCGTGAAGCAGGGCGTCCTCAAGGACATGCAGGCGCGCCCGACGCCGGAGGGC
>JAOPXF010000136.1 GCA_025965295.1 Nocardioides sp. | reverse complement strand
GTGGGACGGCCAGACCATGGTCTACGAGCTCGGCCAGCTGCTGGCCGAGACCGCCCGCTTCCCCGACGGACCGCGCCGAGCCGTCGCCGACGTCGATCTGCTGCGACTACGCCAGGAACGTCTGCGGCAGGGCACGTTCGACGACAACCGTCGCACCCACGACGCCCGGGTCGGCGAGTTCCGCACCGTCGGCTTCGAGCTGGGCGTGCCCACCGGTGACATCGGGCTGCGCCGCAAGGTGGACCGCTTCCCGTTCGTGCCAGACGACGTGGAGCGGCTCGCGCTCGACTGCTACGAGGCCTACAACATCCAGGTCTCCGGGCTCGAGCAGCGGCTGCACGCCATCGGCCAGCCCAAGGTCGTGGTCGGCATCAGCGGCGGCCTCGACTCCACCCACGCGGTGATCGTGGCCGCGAAGGCCATGGACCGGCTCGGCCGCCCGCGCAGCGACATCCACGCGTTCACGATGCCCGGCTACGCGACCGGCGACGTCACCAAGTCCTACGCCACCCGGCTGGCCAAGTCGCTCGGGGTGACCTTCGAGGAGCTCGACATCACGGCCGCCGCCGGCCAGATGCTCGCCGACCTCGACCACCCCTTCGCGGAGGGGAAGCCGGTCTACGACGTGACGTTCGAGAACGTCCAGGCCGGGCTGCGCACCGACTACCTCTTCCGGATCGCCAACCACCGCGGCGGAATCGTGCTCGGCACCGGTGACCTGTCGGAGCTGGCGCTCGGCTGGTGCACGTACGGCGTCGGCGACCAGATGTCGCACTACAACGTCAACGCGGGCGTCCCGAAGACGCTGATCCAGCACCTGATCCGCTGGGTGAGCGAGAGCGGCCAGTTCGAGGCGGACACCAACGAGGTGCTCCAGGAGATCGTCGCGCAGGAGATCACCCCCGAGCTGATCCCGCACACCGAGGGCGAGCGCCCCCAGTCGACGGAGGACTCCGTCGGCCCCTACGCGCTGCAGGACTTCACGCTCTTCCACGTCATCCGCCACGGCCACCGGCCGAGCCGGATCGCGTTCCTCGCCTGGCACGCCTGGCGCGACGCGGACGCGGGGGAGTGGCCGCCGGGCTACCCCGAGGACCGGCGTACGTCGTACGACCTCGCCACGGTCCGGCACTGGCTCGACGTCTTCTGCCGGCGCTTCTTCGCCAGCCAGTTCAAGCGCTCGGCGCTCCCCAACGGCCCCAAGGTCAGCCCCGGCGGGACCATGTCCCCGCGCGGCGACTGGCGGATGCCCTCGGATGCCTCCGCCACCGCCTGGCTGGCCGAGCTGGAGGCGAACGTCCCGTCCGCCTGAGCGGCGACCGCGGTCCTTTGCCGTCCCTTAGCGCGACGCTGGTTCGCGCTTAGCCGCGCCGTTGCGACTCTCCTCTTGTCCGAAACAGACAGAGGAGAAGACGTGAAGCTGAGTGGCAAGAAGCTCGCCGTGGTGGTCGTGGCCGCAGTGGCCGTCGTGATCGCGATCGGAGCCGGCACCTGGCTGGCCATGGCCGGGGACGACGAGGCGTTCACGAGCGGGAAGTGCGACTCGTCGTCCTACCGGCTCGAGGTCGACAAGGAGAACGACGCCCACGAGGTCAGCTTCGAGGTGCAGTCGACCGCACCCGGGGAGACCTGGCAGATCGCGGTCGAGCACGACGGCACGTCGCTCCTCGAGGGCGAACGGCAGACCGACGAGGACGCCGAGATCGACGTGGACGTGATCGTCCCCGACCTGGCCGAGGGTGACGTGGTCACCGCGACCGCGACCCCGGCATCGGACGGAGCAGCCTGCACGGCCACCCTCACCCGCTGACCCCGCACCCCGCGCACCCCGCACCTCCGCACCACCCAACGACACAGGAGATCACCTCATGAAGATGCTCACCCGCACCACCGCCCTGACCACGGCCGCCGCACTGCTCACCGCGCCGGCGATCGCCCTGGCGGCCGCACCCGCCCACGCCGACGGCCCCGAGAAGCACGCCCAGGGAGCCGTGGGTGGCGGTCGCTACGACATCAACATCGAGAAGGAGAACGGCTTCGACGTCGGCGTCGACCTCGAGGGCATCCCCGCCAGCTCGACGTGGAAGCTCGTCGTGAAGCACGACGGCAAGCGGGTCAGCACGCAGACCGCGAACTCCCGTCTCGACGACGGGCGCCACGAGGTCGACTTCCGCGACGTCCGCAGCAAGAACACGAAGGGCAAGGACAGCTTCACCGTGAAGATCAGCCGCGTCGACGGCGCGGGCAGCGTGACGCGCACCCTCACGTTCGCCAGCTGACCTCAGCCGGGCGGGCCCAACTCGACGACGACCCGCCCACCGCCGTACGGCGAACGCTCCAGGCGAAGACCGCCACCGGACTCGGTGGCGGTCTTCTGCGCGATGGCCAGGCCGAGCCCCGTGGACCCGCCCCCGCTCGTGCCGCGGTCGGCCACGTCGACGCCGACCGGGAAGCCCGGTCCCGCGTCGTCGACGGTGAGCACGACACCACCCGTGGGGCGTGCCTCGACGGTGACCGCGACCGGGGCGCCCTCCGGGGTGTGAGTGAAGACGTTGTCGAGGAGCACGTCGAGCAGGGCCGTGAGGTCCTGCTCGCTGGTGCGCACCGGGATGGGTCCGGTCGGGAAGTCGAGGCGGACCTCCCGGTCCTGGTCCTCCGCGAGCGGCACCCAGAAGCGGGCGCGGTCAGCGAGCGTGGCCACGGCGTCGGACTCGGGGACCAGCCCCTCCCGCTCCGAACGACGGGCCTCACTGACCACGTGGTCCACCATGCCGACCAGGAGGTCGAGGTCCTCGCTGAGCCGGGCCCGGTCGGCCGGGTCCGGGAGTGCGTCGATCCGCAGGCGCAGGGCGGTGATCGGCGTGCGCAGCCGGTGGGACAGGTCGGCGACACCCTGCCGCTCCCGCTCGAGGAGGACCTCGATCCGGCCGACCAGGCGGTTCATCGCACCCGCGAGGTCGCGCACCTCCGTCGGCCCCTCCGGCACGACGGGCTCGGCGCCGACCCGCTCACCGAGGTGGGTGGCGTACGACGCCAGCCGGCGGATCGGCACCACGAACGACCGCCCCAGCCGGTCGGCCATGAACAACGCCCCGGCCAGCAGCACCAGTCCCAGCGCCAGCAGCACCAGCCAGCTGCGCCCCACGCTCGACCGGAGCCCCGGCGCCTCGACGACGACCCGGATGACCGGTGTGCGCTCGGGCGCGGCCGAGCTCCCGCTGAGGGACACCGGCACGAGGAACTCCGCGCCCCCGTCGGTGTCGTCGACGCGCGCCTGCCCGGTCTCCCGGGCCGCCCGGACGCGGGCGTCCTGGCCGGGGTCGGGGCCGACGTCCTGGCCCTCGGGGTGCAGGTCGTCGGGCGGGTAGAGCACGGTGGTCTGGGTGTCCGGGTCCTCGTTGATGCGCTCCAGGTACAGCGACACCGCGCCCCGGTCCTGCCCCGAGACCACGGTCTCGGTGGCCTGCACCTCCAGCGCGGCGCGGGACAGACGGTCCTCCAGGGCGTAGCCGCGTAGCAGCACGGCCAGCGGGACGAGCATCGCCAGCAGCACCATGGAGACGGCGGCGGCGACCGTGACGATCAGGCTGCGCCTCACCGTCGTCCCCGCTCACTCACGGGGGCCGGCCAGCCGCACGCCGACCCCGCGGACGGTGTGCAGGTAGCGCGGCTCGGCCGCGGACTCGCCGAGCTTGCGGCGCAGCCAGGAGAGGTGCACGTCGACGGTCTTGTCCGAGCCTCCCCAGGCCTGGTGCCAGACGTCGGTCAGCAGCTGCCGCTTGGTCACGACCTCGTCGGGGCTCTCGGCCAGGCGGACGAGCAGGTCGAACTCCCGCGGGCTCAGGTCGAGCGCGGTGCCGTCCAGCGTGGCCCGGCGGGCTGGTACGTCGATCTCGAGGCCGCCGACCACGAGGCTCGTGCGGGGTGCGCGCGCTCCGGCACTGCGCCGCATGACGGCCCGGATCCGTGCCTCCAGCTGGGTGGTCGTGTACGGCTTGACGACGTAGTCGTCGGCGCCCGCGTCCAGACAGCTCACGAGCGACGGGTCGTCGTCGCGTGCACTGGCGACGATGACGGGGACGTCGCTCACCGCCCGCAGCATCGACAGCACCTGGGTGCCGTCCACGTCGGGGAGGCCGAGGTCGAGGATCACCAGGTCGGGCCGGGTCTCGACGGCCATGCTCAACCCCAGCATTCCGGTCGGGGCGGACGCGACGGCGTAGCCGAGGTCGGCCAGGGAACGCATCAGCAGCGGGCGGATGCGCGGGTCGTCCTCGATGATCAGCACGTGGGCCACACGGGGACCGTAGCCGCAGCGCCTGAGTTCTTAGCGTCGTCTTAACCCTCGCCTATCCGGCCGCCACCGGTCGGGGCCCCAGAATGGCCCGGTGACCACCGACCGCCGCCTCGCCCGTCGTGCTGGTGTCGTCCTGGCCTGGTTGGTCGCGGCGAGCCTCGCGGTCGCGATCGGGGTCGTCGCGGTGACCCAGGTCGGGGCGAGCATCCGGGACCGGGGCCCGATCGTCACGGAGGCGGTCCGCAACGCCCAGGTCGACGCGGAGGGCCAGCTCGTGCCCGACCCCACCGCCACTCCCGTGCGCAAGACCATCACCGACGACTTCGGCACCTTCGTCGTCGAGTGTCGCGACGCGGTGGCGTACGGCGTGCGGGTCGAGCCCGCCGCGGGCTGGCGCACGGTGAGCTACGACCGGGGGCCGGACGACGACGTCGACGCCGTCCTCGCCCGGCAGGCGGAGTCGATCGAGATCGAGGTCTTCTGCGTCCGGGGCGAGCCGGCCGTCGGGGAGATCGAGCGCAACACCCTGCCCGAGGACGACTGAGGCCGGGCTGGACCGGCCCGCTCGGCAGATCAGCTGCGACCGGTCCTGACCACCTGCTCCTGACCCGTGGCGCCAGCCCCTAGGCTGGCGCCATGGGCAAGCAGGAAGACTTCGTACTCCGCGCTCTCGAGGAGCGAGACGTCCGGTTCGTCCGGCTCTGGTTCACCGACGTGCTGGGCTTTCTCAAGTCCGTCGCGGTCGCCCCGGCCGAGCTGGAGGGCGCCTTCGCGGAGGGCATCGGGTTCGACGGCTCGGCGATCGAGGGCTTCGCCCGGGTCTACGAGGCGGACATGCTGCTGAAGCCCGACCCCTCGACGTTCCAGATCCTGCCGTGGCGCGGTGAGGGCCCCTCGACGGCACGGATGTTCTGCGACATCGAGATGCCCGACGGCTCGCCGTCGTACGCCGACCCACGCTTCGTCCTCAAGCGGACGCTGAGCAAGGCAGCAGAGAAGGGGTTCACCTTCTACACCCACCCCGAGATCGAGTTCTACCTCTTCAAGGACTCCCCGGAGCTCGGCGGCGAGCCCGTCCCGGTCGACCGCAGCGGCTTCTTCGACCACACCGCGCAGTCGATGGGCGCCGACTTCCGCCGCGAGGCGATCACGATGCTCGAGTCGATGGGCATCTCCGTCGAGTTCAGCCACCACGAGGGCGGTCCGGGCCAGCAGGAGATCGACCTCCGTTACGCCGACGCGCTCTCGACCGCCGACAACATCATGACCTTCCGCACGGTGATCCGTGAGGTCGCGCTGAGCCAGGGCATCTGGGCGAGCTTCATGCCCAAGCCCTACACGACCCACCCGGGCTCCGGCATGCACACGCACGTGTCGCTCTTCGAGGGCGACAGCAACGCGTTCTTCGAGGCCGGCGCCGAGTACCAGCTCTCCAGGACCGGTCGCCAGTTCATCGCCGGCATCCTGCGCCACGCCCCCGAGATCAGCTCGCTGACCAACCAGTGGGTCAACAGCTACAAGCGGATGATGTTCGGCAGCGAGGCGCCGTCGTACATCTGCTGGGGCCACAACAACCGCTCGGCGATGATCCGGGTGCCGATGTACAAGCCCAACAAGAACCAGTCCACCCGCATCGAGCTGCGCACCATCGACGCCGCCTGCAACCCCTACCTCGCGTACGCCGTCGTGCTCGCCGCGGGCATGAAGGGCATCGAGGAGGACTACGACCTGCCGCGCGAGGCCGAGGACGACGTCTGGTCGCTGAGCGAGCGCGAGCGCAAGAGCCTCGGCATCGAGCCGCTGCCCCGCAGCCTGCACGACGCCATCGGGATCGCCGAGAACTCCGAGCTCCTCGCCGAGACCCTGGGCGAGCACGTCTTCGACTACTTCCTGCGCAACAAGCGCGCGGAGTGGGAGGAGTACCGAGGTCAGGTCTCCGCGTTCGAGCGGGACCGGATGCTGCCGGTCATCTGATCGCCGGGCCGCTAGGTTTGGCGCCGTGAGTGCCCCCACCGTCCTCGTCGTCGAGCACGAGCGCGAGTGCCCGCCGGCGCTGTTCGGCGAGTGGCTCGTCGAGGCCGGGTGTGCGCTCGACGTACGCCGTCCCTACGCGGGCGACGACGTGCCCGAGCTGGCGGCGTACGACGCCCTGCTGGTGCTGGGCGGCCCGATGGGCGCCAAGGACGACGACAAGCACTCCTGGCTGGGACAGGTGAAGGAGCGCATCCGCGCCGCACTCGTCGATGAGCTGCCGACCCTGGGCATCTGCCTGGGCCACCAGCTGATCGCGGTCGCGCTCGGCGGCGACATCGACCGCAACCCGCGCGGCCAGCAGGTCGGGCTGCTCGGCGTCGGGTGGACGCCCGAAGCGGCCACCGACGGGCTGCTCGGGTCGCTCGCCACGCCTCGGCGCGGGGTGCAGTGGAACGACGACGTCGTCACCCGGCTGCCGGACGCCGCGGTGCTGCTCGCGGCCACCGAGCACGGAGAGGTCCAGGTCGCCCGCTACGCCCCCGCCATGTGGGGCGTCCAGCTGCACCCGGAGGTCGACGCGGACATCCTGCGACCCTGGGCGGCCTCCGACCGCGGCTCGCACGAGGCCCGCGGCATCGACCAGGACGCCGTGCTGCGCGACATCGAGGACGCGCGCGCCGAGCTCGACGACGCCTGGCGGCCGCTTGCCGCGGGACTGGCCGCGCTCGCCGCGGAACGCGCCGCACGCGCCGTACGCCGATGAGCCGACCGACCACGGGCAGGGCCACCGCCACCAGTGCCGGGAGCCTGGCGCGGTTGGGCTTCCAGGACGGTGCCGCCGCGCAGCCACTCCTCGCGGGGCTGGGCGAGGCGGCCGAGCCGCTGCTGGCCCTGCTCGCCCGCACGGCCGACCCCGACCAGGCCCTGGCCGGGCTGGTCCGGCTGGTCGAGGCGACCGACGAGCCGGACGCCCTCCTCGAGGAGCTCGTCGACGACGAGGGCACCGCGATGCGGCTGCTCAGCGTCCTGGGCGCGAGTGCGGCGCTCGCCGACCACCTGGTGAGGCATCCCGGGCACTGGCGCGAGCTCACCGACCCCGAGCTCGGCTCGACCCGGCCCCCGGCGTACGTCCTGCGCGCCGACCTGCTCCGTGCCGTCGGCGCCGACCCCGCCGACCCGCTGCCGACCGCGACGCTGCCCGATGCGGCTGCGCTGGACGCGCTGCGGGTGGAGTACCGCCGCGTCCTGCTGCGCCTGGCGGCCCGCGACCTCGCGCACCACCTCGCCGTCGACGACGCCGCGGCCGAGCTCGCCGACATGGCGGCCGGCACCCTCGAGGCGGCGCTCGCGATCGCCCGGCAGCGCGTCGGGGCCGACGCGTGGAAGGCGCGGCTGGCGGTCGTCGCCATGGGCAAGTGCGGCGGGCACGAGCTCAACTACGTCTCGGACGTCGACGTGATCTTCGCCTTCGAGCCGGCCGAGGGGGTCGACGAGGCCGACGAGCACGTCGCCGCGCGGGTGGCCACCCAGCTGGCCAGCCACCTGATCAACATCTGTGGGGAGCACACCGCCGAGGGCGCGATCTGGCCCGTCGACGCGGCGCTGCGTCCCGAGGGCAAGTCCGGCCCGCTGGTGCGCACGATCGCGAGCCACCGCGGCTACTACGAGCGCTGGGCCAAGACGTGGGAGTTCCAGGCGCTGCTGAAGGCCCGGCCGGTGGCCGGCGACCTGGCGCTCGGGCGGGAGTACGTCGAGATGGTCGCCCCGCTGGTGTGGGCCGCCGCCGAGCGGGAGGGGTTCGTGGCCGACACCCAGGCGATGCGGCGCCGGGTCGTCGAGCACATCCCGCCGCGCGAGGCCGACCGCCAGCTCAAGCTCGGCTCGGGCGGGCTGCGTGACGTCGAGTTCGCCGTCCAGCTCCTGCAGCTGGTGCACGGGCGGGCCGACGAGCGGATCCGGGCCGCGACGACGCTGAGCGCGCTGGCCGAGCTCACCCGCGGCGGGTACGTCGGGCGTGAGGACGGCGAGGCCTTGCACGAGGCGTACGCGTTCCTGCGCACGCTCGAGCACCGGATCCAGCTGCAGCAGCTCCGCCGTACCCATGTCGTCCCGACCGACGAGGAGTCGCTGCGCCGGCTCGGGCGGAGCATGGGGTTCTTCAAGGACCCCGTCGCCGCCCTGGACAAGGCCTGGCAGCACGAGCGGCTCGAGGTCCGTCGGCTGCACGAGAAGCTCTTCTACCGCCCGCTGCTCGCGGCGGTGGCGAAGATCCCCGGGAGCGAGGCGCGGCTGTCGACCGAGGCTGCGGGGGAGCGGCTTGCCGCGCTCGGCTACGTCGACCCGAAGGCCGCGCTGCGGCACCTCGAGGCGCTCACCAGCGGTGTGTCGCGGACGTCGAACATCCAGCGCACGCTGCTGCCCGCGATGCTGGAGTGGTTCGCCGACGCCCCCGACCCGGACGCCGGCCTCTTCGGCTTCCGGCGGATCAGCGAATCGCTGGGGGAGACCCCCTGGTACCTCAAGACCCTGCGCGACGAGGGTCAGGTCGCCGAGCGGCTGGCCCGGCTGCTCGCCACGTCCCGCTACGCGACGGTGCTGCTCGAGCGCGAGCCGCAGGGGGTGCGGATGCTGGGCGAGGACCTCGCGCCGCTCTCGGCCGAGCTCCTCACCGAGGAGATGCTGGCCTCCGCCGGCCGCCAGGAGGAGCCCGAGAAGGCGGTCCGCGCGATCCGGGCGATCCGGCGCCGCGAGCTCTTCCGGATCGCCGCCGGTGACCTGCTCGGCCTCATCGACGTCGCCGACGTCGGCGCCGGGCTCTCCCGGCTGACCGACGCCACCCTGGAGGCGACCCTCGACGTCGCGGGCCGCGCCGTACGCGCGCAGAAGTCGCTGGACGAGGCACCCACCCGCATGGCCGTGATCGCGATGGGTCGCTACGGCGGCTTCGAGCTGTCCTACGGCTCGGACGCCGACGTGCTCTTCGTGCACGACCCGCTGCCGGGCGCCGACCCGCAGGTCGCCACGTCGTACGCCACCACCGTCGCCAACGAGCTCCGCCGCCTGCTCGCCCTGCCCGGCGCCGACCCGGCGCTCCTGGTCGACGCCGACCTGCGGCCCGAGGGCAAGCAGGGTGCGCTGGTGCGCACGCTGGACTCCTACGCCGCCTACTACGCCAAGTGGTCGAAGGTCTGGGAGGCACAGGCGCTGCTGCGCGCCGACGCCGTCGTCGGGGACCCCGAGGTCCGCGCGGCGTTCACCCGGCTCATCGACCCACTGCGCTACCCGGCGGCCGGGTTGTCGCAGGACGACGTCCTGGAGGTACGCCGGATCAAGGCCCGCGTCGACCGCGAACGCCTGCCGCGCGGGGCCGACCCGGCGCTCCACCTCAAGCTGGGCCGCGGTGGACTGGCCGACATCGAGTGGACCGTCCAG
>JAOPXF010000129.1 GCA_025965295.1 Nocardioides sp. | reverse complement strand
CTGAACTGCGAGATCGCCGAGTGGTGCCGGTTCGCGCGGAAGAACTACTTCTACCCGGACATGCCGAAGAACTTCCAGACCTCCCAGTACGACGAGCCGATCGCGTTCGACGGGTACCTCGTCGTCGTGGTGGACGGCGAGTTCTTCCGGGTCGACATCGAGCGCGCGCACATGGAGGAGGACACCGGCAAGTCGCTGCACGTGGGCGGCAGCACCGGTCGCATCCAGGGCGCCGAGCACTCGCTGCTCGACTACAACCGGGCCGGCATCCCGCTCATCGAGATCGTCACCAAGCCGATCCTGGGCACCGGCGCGCGGGCGCCCCAGATCGCCAAGGCGTACGTCGCCCAGCTGCGTGAGCTGATCGTGGCCCTCGGCGTCTCCGACGCCCGGATGGACCAGGGCTCGATCCGAGCCGACGTGAACCTGTCGCTCGCCCCGGCCGGCTCCGGCACGCTCGGCACCCGCACCGAGACCAAGAACGTCAACTCGCTGCGCTCGGTCGAGCGGGCGGTCCGCTACGAGATGCAGCGGCACGCCGCCGTCCTGCAGAGCGGGCGGACGGTCCTGCAGGAGACCCGGCACTGGCACGAGGACACCGGCGTCACCACGAGTGGCCGCGAGAAGTCCGACGCCGACGACTACCGCTACTTCCCCGAGCCCGACCTGGTGCCGGTCGCCCCGTCCCGCGAGTGGGTCGAGGAGCTGCGCGGCACCCTCCCGGAACCGCCGCGCGAGCGCCGGGCCCGGCTGCAGGCCGACTGGGGCTTCTCCGACCTCGAGATGCGCGACACCGTCGGTGCCGGCGCCCTGGTCCTGGTCGAGGAGACGATCGCCGCGGGTGCCTCCCCGCAGGCGGCCCGCAAGTGGTGGCTCTCCGAGATGGCCCGGCGCGCCAACGACTCCGGCGTCGAGATCGCCGACCTCGGCGTGACGCCGGCCGACGTCGCCCGCGTCCAGGCGCTCGTCGACGAGGGGCGGATCAACGACAAGCTGGCCCGCCAGGTCTTCGATGGCCTGCTGGCGGGCGAGGGGACGCCCGACGAGATCGTCGACGCGCGGGGCCTCGCGGTCGTCTCCGACGACGGGGCCCTGGGGGCCGCGGTCGACGCCGCGATCGCCGCCAACCCCGACGTCGCGGACAAGATCCGCGACGGCAAGGTGGCCGCCGCCGGTGCGCTGATCGGGGCCGTGATGAAGGAGATGCGCGGCCAGGCCGACGCCGGCCGGGTCCGGGAGCTCATCCTGGAGAAGCTCGGCTGAGCCAGCGCTGCGGGGGGGCGCGCGCGCAGGTATGCTCGCCCCGCACACTCATCACGCCCGCACGTGGGGGAAGCCGGTCCGAATCCGGCGCTGACCCGCAACCGTAGGCCTCCTCGCTCGTCGAGGAGGTGAGCCGGAACGCCCGCTGCGACGCGTCCTGATCACACGCTGTCGAGGAAAACAGCGGGTGGCTTGCCCGGAGACCGGCTCCGGAGCCTCCCGCTGTGCAGCGGGAAGGATTCACCATGACACCCCTCTTCCGGCGTGGCGCCACCCTGGTTGCCGCTGCCGCCCTGGGCCTCGGGGCCCTCGTCACCACGTCGCCGGCAGCGACCGCGGCCGACCCGGCGTACGACGCCTCACCCGCGGACGCCGGCGCCGCCTGGCTGACCGCCCAGCTCACCGGTGGCATCGTCCACAACGACCAGTACGGCTTCGACGACTACGGTCTCACGATCGACGTCGCGCTCGGCCTGGCCGGCCTCGGTGGCCACGGCGCCGAGGTCGAGACGATCAGCGACGCGGTCGCTGCGCACGTCGAGAGCTACACCACCGGCGCCGACTTCGGCACGACCGACGTGTATGCGGGCGCCACGGCCAAGGCGCTCGTGCTCGCCCAGACGGCGGGCGACGATGCCACGTCGTACGGCGGGGTGGACCTGGTGTCGCGCCTCGAGTCCCTCACCAGCACCGACCCGGTGATCCTCGGCCGGATCGAGGACAGGGTCGACCCGACCAACGAATTCGGCGCCGACTACGCGAACGTCATCGGTCAGTCGTTCGCTGCCGAGGGCCTCGCGGGCGCGGGCTCCCCGCGCGCCGCCGACGCGACCGCCTTCCTGCTGAAGCAGCAGTGCAGCGAGGGCTACTTCCGCCTCAACTTCACCAAGGACAAGACCGCGGCCGACCAGACCTGCGACGGCGGCAAGGGTGCGGGCGACAGCTCGGCCGACACGGACGTGACCGCCCTGGCCCTCCTCGCGCTGCAGGACGTGCCGGGCACGACTGCGGCCGTGACGAAGGCCGAGCAGTGGCTCCTGGGACACCAGAGGAAGGACGGCTCCTTCGGCGGCGGCGCCTCCACCGAGGCACCGAACGCCAACAGCACCGGCCTGGCCGGCTGGGCCCTCGGCACCATGGGCAACACCGACGCGGCGTCCGACGCCGCGGCCTGGGTGCGTGCGCACCAGGCCACGAACGTGTCCGACTGCGTCTACTACGCCGCCGCCGACACCGGCGCGATCGCGTACGACACGGCCGCCCGCACCGCCCTGCAGCGCACCCCGATCGGCGCCGACACCCAGGACCAGTTCCGCCGGGCCACCTCGCAGGCGCTGCCGGTGCTCCAGTGGGCGCCGGCCGGTGCGGGTGACCCGCAGGCTCTGTTCACCGCGGAGTACGTCGCCGCGCGGGGGAAGAAGCCGGTGGGCGTCGTGGGCGCCGCTCCTGGCGAGGCGCTCTGCGCGATGCTCGGTGAGCAGTCCGTGCTCGGCTACGCGAGCCGCGTGGGCGAGGCCCACGTCCCCGTGGTCGTCCCGCACCGGACCGCGGTCAGCACGGTGGACGTGGCCAACGCCGCCGGAGCCTTCGGCAGCGTCGAGATCAACGCGCTCGGCGCGAAGCGGCTGCCCATCACGCTGAAGAAGCAGGTCGCGGTCGGCGCCAAGCAGCGGATCAAGGTCCGTGGGCTCGCGCCGGGGGAGTCCGTGCTGGTGTCCGTCGACTGGCCGAGCAGCAAGAAGGGCGGGAGCGGTGAGGCCGAGGCCGGCCGGGCCAACGCGCGGGGCGTCTTCACCACGGTGACCAAGGTGCCCAACCGGCCGGGCAAGGCCCGGGTCAAGGTGAAGGGTGCGTTCGGCGACCGCTTGGGCCACACCACCTTCACGGTCACCCGTTGACCGTGCGTGTCCTTCGTCGTCTCGCCGCCGCGGTCCTGCTGACCGCGGCGGCGGGCGCCGTCGCACCACTCGCCCCGGCCTCTGCTGCGGCGTGCTCCTCGGCCGACGGCGTCACCGTCGTCGTCGACTTCCACGAGCTCGGCGGCGGCGTCCAGCAGGTCTGTGACTCGGGCGGCGCGGGCAAGAGCGCCGCCACCCAGTTCACCGAGTCGGGCTTCACGCTCACCCGGGTCCAGCGGCAGCCCGGCTTCGTCTGCCGCGTCAACGGCGCGCCCAGCGAGGACCCGTGCGTCAACACGCCGCCCGCGGACGCCTACTGGGGCCTGTGGTGGTCCGACGGCACGTCCGGCAGCTGGACCTACGCCAGCCAGGGCGTCGACTCGCTGAAGGTCCCCGAGGGTGGCTACGTCGCGCTCTCGTGGAACGGCAGCGCCACCAAGTCGCCTCCCGGTGCCGCACCCGCACCGCACGCGGCCGAGCCCACCGCGAGCCCGACGCCGCACCCGACGCCGTCCGGCGGCGGGTCGCACCCGAGCGCCACCCCGACCGGCCCCGTCCAGTCGGCATCGCCGGGCGGGGTCACCCCCTCCGCCTCCGCGAGCGAAACCCCGTCCGATGGACCGTCCGGCCGGCCGGCGCACCGCGGGAAGAAGCACGGGGGAGGCGCGCACTCGGCGAAGCCGTCGGCGACGCCCCGAGCGACCGATCAGGCCGAGGCGACGCAGTCTCCGAGCCCGGCAGCCAGCGCCGCGTCGGACCCCGCCGACCCCGGGGACGGCGGACTGCCCGGCTGGGTCGCCCCGGCCGGGATCGCGCTGCTGTTCGGCGCTGCCGCGGCGATCGCCGTACGACGCAGCCGGGGGTCCACGACGCCGTGAGCAGGCCCCTCAGCGGCGGCGCCCGGCTGCCGCGCGACCTGCACCCGGTGGCCTGGTGGCTCTGGGCGATCGGCCTCGCGGCGGCCGCCTCGCTCACCACGAACCCGCTGGTCCTGCTCATGCTGGTCGGCGTCGCCACCGTCGTCGTGATGGCCCGCCGCTCGGACCAGCCGTGGGCGCGCTCGTTCCGGCTCTACGTGTGGGTGGGCGTCGTCATCGTGGTCGTGAGGGTGCTGTTCCGGCTGGTGCTCGGCGGTGGCTACGGCGGGCACGTGCTGCTCGACCTGCCCGAGGTGCCGCTGCCCGACTGGGTCGCGGGGATCACGCTGCTGGGCCCGATCACCCAGGAGTCCCTGCTGGCCGGGTTCTACGACGGCCTCCGGCTGGCCACCATCGTGATCTGCGTCGGCGCCGCCAACGCGCTCGCCAACCCCAAGCGGCTGCTGCGCTCGGTGCCACCGGCCCTCTACGAGATCGGCACCGCGCTCGTCGTCGCCGTGACCGTGCTGCCGCAGTTCGCCGACAGCGTCCGCCGCGTCCGCGCCGCCCAGGGCCTCCGCGCCGGCGCGACCGGACGGGTCGCACGGCTGCGCCGGCTCCTGGTCCCGGTCCTCGAGGACGCGCTCGAGCGCTCGCTCGCCCTGGCGGCCGGCATGGACGCCCGCGGCTACGGCCGCGCCAACGGGCTCACGACCGGCCGCCGCCGGGCGACCGGTGCCCTGATGCTCGTCGGTCTCGGCGGGATCTGCGTCGGCGTCTACGCCGTGCTCGACCGCACCGCCCCCCGCTACCTCGCGCTCCCGATGCTCGCGCTGGGCGTCGTCGCGGCGCTCGCCGGGCTGCTCAGCGCCGGCCGCCGGGTCGAGCGCACCCGCTACCGTCCGGACCCCTGGCAGTGGCCGGAGCTCGCGGTCGTCGGGTCCGGCGTCGTCGTCGGCACGGTCGGCTGGTGGGTCGGGCGGCACCAGGTCTCCGTGGCCTACCCCGGGCTGACGTCGTTCCCGGAGGTCAGCGGCGCCGTGCTGCTCGGCCTCGCGGTCGGCCTGGCTGGCGCCCTCTGCGCACCCCCCGCCGCGGTTCCCTTCGGCGCCTCGGTCGTGGTCCCCGGGCGGCGGGAGGTGGCGGCGTGATCGAGCTCCGCGGCATCCGCTTCTCGTACGGCGACGTCCCCGTCCTCGACGGGGTGGACCTCACCATCGAGGAGGGCGAGCTCGTCCTCGTGTCGGGTCCGACCGGCGTCGGCAAGTCCACGCTGCTCGGGGTCGTGACCGGGTTGGTGCCCCGCTTCAGCGGCGGTCGTCTCGAGGGGGACGTGCTCCTCGACGGGGTGAGCGTCGTACGCCACCCGCCCCGCGACCGGGCCCACGTGGTCGGCTACGTCGGCCAGGACCCCGCCGCCGGCTTCGTGACCGACACCGTCGAGGAGGAGCTCGTCTACGGGATGGAGCAGCTCGGCCTGCCGCCCGAGACGATGCGACGCCGGGTCGAGGAGACGCTCGACCTGCTCGGCATCGCCGACCTCCGGTCCCGCGACCTCCACACGCTCTCCGGCGGGCAGCAGCAGCGCGTCGCGATCGGCTCGGTCCTCACCATGCACCCGCGGCTGCTGGTCCTCGACGAGCCGACCTCTGCCCTCGACCCCACGGCCGCCGAGGACGTCCTGGCGACGCTGACCCGCCTGGTCCACGACCTCGGGGTCAGTGTGCTGCTCGCCGAGCACCGCCTCGAGCGGGTCGTGCCGTTCGCCGACCGGATGTGCCTGCTCACCGGCGACGGCCGCGTCCAGGTGGGGGAGCCGGCCGAGCTGCTGGCCACCTCGCCGGTCGTGCCCCCCATCGTCGAGCTCGGCCTGGCCGCCGGCTGGCACCCGCTCCCGCTCAGCGTCCGCGACGCCCGCCGCCGGGCCCGCGACCTCGAGCAGCTCCTGGCCCTGCCGCCCGAGGCCGTCCCGGCACCCGACCTCGGCCCGG
>JAOPXF010000185.1 GCA_025965295.1 Nocardioides sp. | reverse complement strand
TCCACGGTTTCGCCCATGCCCTCGCCGAGGGCTACGACGTGATCGGCGAGATGGACGCCGACGGCTCCCACCAGCCCGAGCAGCTCCACCTGCTGCTGTCCGCTCTCGCCGACTCCGACCTCGTGATCGGGTCGCGATGGGTGCCGGGCGGCGCGGTGGTCAACTGGCCGCTGAGCCGAGAGCTGCTCTCGCGGGGCGGCAACCTCTACGTCCGCCTCCTGCTCGGGGTCTCGGTGCGCGACGCCACCGCGGGGTTCCGGCTCTTCCGCCGGGCCACCCTGGAGAAGATCGACCTCTCGTCGGTCAGGTCCACCGGCTACGTCTTCCAGACCGACCTGGTCGCGCGCACGCTGCGCGCCGGGCTCACCGTGCGCGAGGTCCCGATCGAGTTCGTCGAACGGGTGCGGGGCGACTCGAAGATGAGCCGCTCGGTCGCGGCCGAGTCGCTCAAGCGGATCACCGTGTGGGGGCTCCGGGAGCGCCGCGACCGCGCCCTGCGCGCCGTGCGGAGGCACCGATGAGCCGCCGACGCCGGATCGCCACCTGGGTGCTGTTCGTCGCCTTCGTCGTGGTGCCGCTGGTCGAGATCTACGTCCTGATCCAGGTCGGACAGGTGATCGGACCGTGGTGGACGATCCTGCTGCTGGTGCTCGACAGCATCCTCGGCAGCTGGCTGATCAAGCACGAGGGCGCCCGGGCCTGGCGGGCCCTGCGCACGGCTCTGGAGACGGGCCAGATGCCGGCCCGCGAGCTGGCCGACGGGGCCCTGATCCTGGTGGGCGGCACGCTGATGCTGAGCCCCGGATTCGTCACCGACGCCTTCGGGATCCTGCTGATCCTGCCGGTCACCCGGCCGGTGGCCCGCAGGCTGCTCACGCGGCTCGTGGCGCGACGCCTCCTGGGCGGAGATGCACGAGGCCCCGGACCGGGATCCGGGGGATCCGTGGTCCGGGGCGAGGTGCTGGACGAATGAGGCCTAGGGCGTGTCTCTCAATTCTCGGCCGTCGCGAGCGTCGTTCCGCGGAGTGCCTGGCAAGGCGGAGGAGGGAGACGATGCGGAGCATCGGCGACCGACGACAACGAAGTCCAGGTGCCCGTGGGGCGGCGCGCAGCAGGCCATGGAATTGAGAGACACGCCCTTTACGCGGACGCCTTGCGCTTCTTGGCGCTGGCCCGGTGCAGGTGCGCGGGGCCGATCTCGCCGCCACGCAGCAGCTCGAGACGCTCCTTCAGGATGTCCTCGAGCTCCTTCTCCGAGCGCCGCTCGAGCAGCATGTCCCAGTGGGTGCGGACGGGCTTCTCGTTCTTGACCTCCTTCTCGATGCCCGAGGTGCTGAGCCCCTCGGCGCCGCAGCGTGGGCACTCCCAGACCGCCGGGACGTCGGCCTCGACCGACATCGTGATCTCGAACACGTGGTTCTGCGGGCAGCGGTAGCCGACCTGCTGACGTGCGGCGAACTCGATGCCGCGCTCGTCCTCGAAACTCTGGCCCCCGAGCCGCGCTCCACGAAGTGTGCGCTCTGCCATGAGCCACCTCCCAAAATGGTCTGATCCCCCGTTGACATGACTGAGACGAAGCACCACCCGAGTAATGACGTCGTACGACGTGTACCCAGATCGGTGGCGTCTCAATCTCCTCAACGGTAGTGGGGCGGTCACAATTCCATGAATCCGGAAAGGTCCACCCATGTGCGCGTGCTCACACGCTCGTCACACCACGTGGGGGAGCGGGTTGCCGGCCTCCTGGATGCCACGCCTGGGGTCGACGCGGATCAGCAGCGCGCCGCCGAGGACAAAGAAGACCATGAGCGCGAGCAGCGCCGGGCGGTAGGAGTCGGTCACCTGGTGCACCACGCCGAAGACCACCGCCCCGAACCAGCTCGTGCCGCGCTCGCACGCCTGGTAGAGCGAGAAGTACTCCGCCTCCCGGCCCCGCGGGATGAGCTGGCTGAAGAACGAGCGGGACAGTGCCTGGGTGCCGCCCATGACGAGCCCGATGCCCACGCCCAGCGCCAGGAACAGAGCGATGTTCTGCTCCGGGATGACATAGCCGACCGCGACCACCCCCACCCACATCACCAGGCCGTAGAGGATCACCCTCCGGCTACCCCTGGTCTCGGCCAGCTTGCCGAAGAGCAGTGCACCCCCGAAGGCGACGAACTGGACCATCAGGATGGTCGCGATCAGGACCGAGGTGCCGAAGCCCAGCTGCTTCTGGCCGTACACCGAGGCCGAGGTGATGACGGTCTGGATGCCGTCGTTGTAGAAGAGGTAGGCCAGCAGGAACGTCAGCGTCATCGGATAGTTCCGCATGTCCTTGAGCGTTGCCCAGAGCTGCCCGAAGCTCTGCCTGACGAGGCCGCCCGACTCCGGAACGACCGCGACGGGTGGCCGGTTGCGGATGCCCCGGTAGGGGATGATCGTGAACGCCGCCCACCAGATCGCGGCCGACAGCAGGCTCAGCCGCACGGCCATCGCGGTCCCGAGGCCCAGTGAGTCGTGGAGCGTGACCACGGCGAGGTTGGCGGCCAGCAGGATGCCGCCGCCGAGGTAGCCCAGCGCCCAGCCACGTGAGGAGACCCGGTCGCGCTCGTCGGGCTCGGCGATCTCGCACAGGATCGCGTCATAGACGACCAGCGACGAGCCGAGGCAGATGTTCGCGAGGAACAGAAGGACCGCGCCGAGCTGCCAGTCCGTGCCGCTCACGAAGAACATCAGGCCCGCGGCCAGGCTGCCGGCCCAGGCGAAGCCCGTCATGATCGACTTCTTCTTCGCGGACCGGTCGGCCGCGGCGCCGACGACGGGGAGCAGTAGCGCTGACACGATCGTGGACAGGGCGATCACGTAGAACACCAGGGAGCCGGGAGAGACGGCGAGCCCGAGCACGTGCAGGTCGGTCGAGCACTTCACACCCAGGTCGTCGTCGGTGACGAAGCCGCAGGCGGCCCGTTCGGCGACCGAGATGAGGTAGGGCGCGAACAGCACCGTGGCGATGGTCGTCACGTAGGCGCTGTTGGCCCAGTCGTACCAGTACCAGGCCCGCTGCTCCCTGGCCCGCTCCAGGGGGCGGAGGTCGGCGATGCCGGTGGGTTCGGTCATGACTCGTCCTTCCTGGGGGGCAGCGTCCCGCGGGGCAACCACTGGCCGCGATCGGTGAGCACGGACCTGAGTATGTCGGTGCGGTCGGTGATGATGCCGTCGACGCCTCGGTCGAGGAGCTCGCGCATCTCGCCCTCGTCGTCGATCGTCCAGACGTGCACGTGCGCGCCGGCGGCATGCGCCCGGCGCACCAGCCCGGGCGTCGCCAGCAGGACGCCGCGGCGGTGCGGGATCTGCAGGGCGACCACGCGACCTCGGGTCAGCCACCTGGCCAGCCGGCCGCTGGGCAGCAGGCGGAACGCCGCGACCTCGAGGGGATGGGCGCAGGTCGCGACCCGGCCCTGCGTGAGCCGCCGGAACCGGTTGGTCCGGCGGCGTGAGAACGACCCGACCAGCACCCGGTCCCAGGCCTCGCGCTCC
>JAOPXF010000183.1 GCA_025965295.1 Nocardioides sp. | reverse complement strand
ACCGCCCGTCCACCCGTCGCACGCGTCAGCCGCACCGTCTTCGACGCCGTCGGGCCGACCGTCCGGGTCAGTGGTGACCGCGGCTCGATGACGCTGCCCGCCGAGGTGGCCGACATCGTCGACGGCGTGGTGTGGGTGCCCGCCAACTCGGTCGGGGAAGGGGTCCTGGCGGGCCTCGCCTCGCCCGGGTCCACCGTGACCGTGAAGGGGGCCGACCTGTGATGACGACCCTGCTGGCGGCCGGCGGCCTGCTGCCGATGGAGGCCGACGACCTCTCGAAGTTCGGCCAAGACCCGTGGTGGGTCATCCTGCTCAAGGCCGTGCTGATCTTCGTGGTCCTGGTCTTGCTCACGCTGTTCAACATCTGGTGGGAGCGCCGCGTCGTCGCCAGGATGCAGCACCGGATCGGCCCCAACGTCCACGGCCCCTTCGGCCTGCTGCAGTCGCTGGCCGACGGCGTGAAGCTCGCGCTCAAGGAGGACATCATCCCGAAGGCCGCCGACAAGGTGGTCTTCCTCCTCGCGCCGGTGATCGCGGTCGTGCCCGCGTTCGTGACCTTCAGCGTGATCCCCTTCGGCCCCGAGGTGAAGATCCCGTTCAGCGACGTCCGCACGCCGCTGCAGCTCACCGACATGCCGGTTGCGGTGCTCTTCGTGATGGCGATCGCCTCGGTCGGCATCTACGGCATCGTCCTCGGCGGCTGGTCCAGCGGATCGACGTACTCCCTGCTCGGCGGGCTCCGCTCCAGCGCCCAGATGATCTCCTACGAGGTCGCGATGGGCCTCGCGCTCGTCGCGGTGTTCCTGTACGCCGGGTCCATGTCGGCCTCGGAGATCGTGGCCGCCCAGGACAAGTTCTGGTTCGGCCTCATCCTGGCGCCGTCCTTCGTGATCTACGCGATCTCGATGGTCGGCGAGACCAACCGGGCGCCGTTCGACCTCCCCGAGGCCGAGGGCGAGCTGGTCGGCGGCTTCCACACCGAGTACTCCTCGCTGAAGTTCGCCCTCTTCTTCCTTGCCGAGTACATCAACATGGCGACTGTCTCCGCGCTCGCGACGACGCTCTTCCTCGGTGGCTGGCACGCACCGTGGGGCGTCGAGCAGGTGTGGGAGGGGTCGAACTCCGGCTACTGGCCGCTGCTGTGGTTCTTCGGCAAGGTCCTGTTCTTCATCTTCGTCTTCATCTGGCTCCGCGGCTCGCTGCCGCGGCTGCGCTACGACCAGTTCATGGCCTTCGGCTGGAAGCGCCTGATCCCGATCTCGCTGCTCTGGATCGTCGCGGTCGCCTCCATCCGCGCGGTCTCCCTGGAGGGCGGCATCGACCGCCAGTACCTCCTGATCGGCGCCGGCATCGTCGCGGTGCTCTTCCTGGTGCTCTTCTTCATCGGGGACAGCGGCGACGAGGAGACGCGGGAGGAGGCGCCGGCGGTGCGTCCGACCGGTGCCTTCCCGATCCCGCCGATGCCCACCGGCGGCGCCGTCCGCGGTGCCGCCCAACCACTCACGTTCGGCTCCCCGCCGGTGCGTGAGTCCCCCATGACGAGCTCGGCCGCCGGCGCCGGCGAGGAGATCTGATGCCCACCGCCAAGGAACAGTTCTGGGACCCGATCGCGGGTTTCGGGGTCACCTTCCGCACCATGTTCAAGAAGGTCGTCACCGAGCAGTACCCCTTCGAGAAGCTCCCGACCGCCCCGCGCTTCCACGGCCGGCACCAGCTCAACCGCTGGCCCGACGGACTCGAGAAGTGCATCGGCTGCGAGCTGTGCGCCTGGGCCTGCCCGGCCGACGCGATCTACGTCGAGGGTGCGTCCAACGTGGACGGCGAGGGCGACGAGTCCGGCCGGTTCTCCCCCGGTGAGCGCTACGGCCGCGTCTACCAGATCAACTACCTGCGCTGCATCCTGTGCGGGCTCTGCATCGAGGCCTGTCCGACCCGCGCGCTCACGATGACCAACGAGTACGAGCTGGCCGACGACAACCGCGCCGACCTGATCTACGAGAAGTCCGACCTGCTCGCCCCGCTCCTGCCGGGCATGGAGCCGCCGCCGCACGCGATGCTCTTGGGCGATGACGCCGAGGACTACTACCGCGGCGCCTACTCCGCACCGCCGCCCGGTGAGCCGTCGGCACCGACGGGAGGCCGGCCGTGATCGCCTTCTGGATCCTCGCGCCGATCATGGTCCTCGCCGCCCTCGGCATCCTCTTCGTGCGCAAGGCCGTGCACGCGGCCATGCTCCTCGCTGTCGTGATGCTCAGCCTGGCCGTGCTGTACGCCGCCCTGGACGCGCCGTTCCTCTTCGCCGTCCAGATCATCGTCTACACCGGCGCCATCCTGATGCTCTTCCTGTTCGTGCTGATGCTGGTCGGCGTCGACGCGTCCGACTCCGTAGTCGAAACGATCCGAGGGCAGCGGGTGCTCGCGATCCTCTTCGGCCTGCTGCTCGGCGTCGTCCTCTGCGTGGCGCTCGGCCAGATCTCCCTGGGCGCCGCCGTCGGGCTCGCCGGTCCCAACTCGGGCGGCAACATCCAGGGTCTCGCCGACATCATGTTCTCCCGCTACGTGTTCGCCTTCGAGACGACCAGCGCCCTGCTGATCACGGCCGCCATGGGTGCGATGGTGCTCGCCCACCGCGAACGCCTCACCGCGAAGCCGACTCAGGCGTCGCTCGCGGCCCAGCGGATCAAGGACTACGGCGAGAAGGGCCTGCACCTCGGCCCGCTGCCTCCCCCGGGCGTCTTCGCCCGGCACAACGCGGTGGACACCCCGGCCCTGCTGCCGGACGGCACGCTCAGCGACCTGTCGGTCTCGGCCACCC
>JAOPXF010000108.1 GCA_025965295.1 Nocardioides sp. | reverse complement strand
GCGTGGTGCACGTGGCGCACGCCGTACGACCCGAGCTGCTCGACCAGCGTCTCGGTCCCGCAGGCGACCGCTCCGACGATGACCGCGTCGATGGCGACCCCGCCGCCCTCGGCGGCCAGGCCGCGCGCGAAGGTCACCGCCTCGAGCGACACCTCGACCGCGCCGGACGCGTCGGTCTCGACCAGCACCAGGATCATCGGGCCAGCACCCCCAGCCGCTCGAGCAGGTCGACCACGGCGGGTGCGGCCTCGGCGCCCTTGCCGAGGATCTGTACGTCGCTGGGCTGCGGCGGCAGCAGCAGCAGCCGCACCCGCTTCGGTCCGGAGGGCTCGGCGGTCGGCGTGCGCTCCTCGATCGCGATCTTCTTGGCCTTCATCCGGCCGGGCACCGTCGGGTAGCGCGGCTCCACGCCGCCCTCGAGCACGGTGACGACGGCCGGCAGCGGCACCCGGTAGGTCTCGTGGCCGTCGGGCCCGTCGCCGCCGGCGACGACCTCGCTGCCCTCGACGGAGACGGTCGCGACGCCGTTGACGACGGGGCGGCCGAGCTCGTAGGCGAGCCGGATGCCGACCTGGAAGTCGCCGCTGTCCGCGGCGTCGTTGCCGAGCAGGACGAGGTCGTGGCCCCGGTCGCGGACGACGGCGGCGATCTCGCGGGCCACGTCGGCCGGGCCGAAGGTCTGGGCGTCGGCCACGATGTGCGTCGCCGCCGTGCACCCGACGGCGAGCGCCGAGCGCAGCTGCTCGGTCGCATCGGCGTCACCGAGGGTGAGCACGCTCGCCGTACCTCCGGTCGCGGCCGCGATCCGCACGGCCAGCTCGACCGCGCACTCCTCGTGGGCGCTCGTCGTGAAACCCGCGAACCGGCCGTCGACCGCCTGGTCGTCCTCGGTCAGCACGACCTCGCTGGACGAGTCGACGACCCGCTTGATGCAGACCAGTACGTCGACCATCAGTGGATCCGGTCGTTGGCGGGGTCGAAGAGGCCGGTCGCGTCGACCGAGCCGACCGTGACCGGGTAGAGCTCCTCCATGTAGGACACCGCGAGCTCGTTGCCGATCGTGGCCTGGTCGGGCGGCAGGTAGGCGAGCAGCACGTGCTTGCCCAGCGACGGAGCCGAGCCTGCCGACGTGACGTAGGGGTGGTGCCCGTGGCCGTCGGTCAGCGTGCCGCCGTCGGGGGCCAGGATCGGCTCGCCGCCCAGCATGTAGCGCTTCACCCCGGACGCCGACGTGTGGTCGTCGACGGTGAGCGTGCAGAGCACCGCGGCCGGAGGTGCCTCGCGCTGGGCGAGGTAGGCCTCGCGGCCGACGAAGTCCGCCGCCTTCACCTTGGGGCGCTGCATGCCGGCCTCCACGATCGAGCGCTCGCCGTCGAGCTCGGCGCCGTACGCGCGGTAGCCCTTCTCGAGCCGGCCGGTCGTGCCGTAGACGCCGATGCCGACGGGTACGGCGCCGTGCGGGGCGCCGGCGTCCAACAGCCGCTCCCAGAGCTCGGCGGCGTCGCCCATCGGCACGTAGAGCTCCCAGCCGAGCTCGCCGACGTAGGAGATCCGCGAGGCCAGCACGGTGATGTCGCCGACCCGGATCTCGCGGCAGGTGAGGAAGCCGAAGCCGGAGTCCGAGGTGTCGTCGTCGGTGAGCGAGGCGAGGATGTCGCGGGCGCGTGGCCCCCAGAGGCCGATCGTGGAGACGTCGTCGGTGACGTCGGTGAGCGTGGTCGCGCCATCGGACGGCAGCTGGTCGGTGAACGTCTTGCGGTCGGCCATCCCGTGCGCACCGCCGGTGACAACGCGGAAGTGGTCCTCACCCAGCCGCATCACGGTCAGGTCGGACAGGAAGCCGCCCTTGGCGTCGAGCACCGGGGTGTAGACGACCTTGCCGACGGCGACGTCGCACTGGGCGACGCAGGTGCGCTGCACGGTGTCCAGCGCGCCCGGCCCGGTGATGTCGAGGATCTGGAAGGCACTCAGGTCGATGACGCCCGCGGCCTCGCGCATCCGCAGGTGCTCGGCGTTGATGATCGGGCTCCACCACCGCGCGTCCCACTCGTGCTCGCGCGGGAGCACGGCGTCGCCGTACTCCTCGAGCAGGGCGGCGTTGGACTCGTACCAGTGCGGCCGCTCCCAGCCGGCGGTCTCGAAGAACATCGCGCCGAGCTTCTTCTGCGACTCATGCATCGGGGCGAGGCGCTGGTCGCGGTCGGACTCGTACTGCTCGGCCGGGTGGATGATCCCGTAGGTCTTGATGAACGACTCGGTGGTGCGCATCCGGGTGTGCTCGCGGCGCATCTGGTGCGGGTGGAAGCGGGCGATGTCGCTGTGGTGGATGTCGATCTCGGAGTGGCCGTCGGTCATCCACTCGGCGACCGCGCGGCCGACGCCCGGGCCCTCCTTGATCCAGACGGCGGCGGCGGTCCAGAGGCCCTTGACCAGACTCTCGCCCAGGATCGGGTTGCCGTCGCAGGTCAGCGACAGCAGGCCGTTGATCGCGTAGCGCATCTCGGCGCCCTCGGCGCCGAGCAGCTCGGGCATCAGCTCGTAGGCCTGCTCGAGCTGGGGGTCGAAGTCGTCGGACGTGAACGGCATCTCGGTCGGCGACAGCTTGGCCTGCTCGATCGAGGGGATCTCCTCGGGCTCGTGCAGGATCGCGCGGTGGGCGTAGGAGCCGACCTCCATGTCGGCGCCGTGCTGGCGCTCGTAGCAGAACGTGTCCATGTCGCGGACGATCGGGAAGCTGATCTCGCCCTCGCGCTCGGCGAGCTGCGGGCAGGGGCCGACGCTGATCATCTGGTGCACGGCGGGCGTCAGCGGGATCGAGACCCCGGCCATGTCGCCGAGCTTCGGGCTCCAGACGCCGGCCGCGATCACGACGTACTCGGTCTCGATGTCGCCGCCACTGGTGTGCACCCGGCGGATCCGACCTTCTTCGACGTCCATGCCCGTGACTTCCACGGTGGGTACGACGGTCAGCGCGCCGGTCGCCATCGCGCTCTCGCGCATGATCGTGCCCGCGCGCAGCGAGTCGACGACGCCGACGCCGGGGGTCCAGAAGGCGCCGATGAACTGGTCGGTCTCGATGAAGGGCACCTTCTCCTTCACGAACTCCGGGGTCACCAGCTCGGCCTCGATGCCCCACGCCCGCGCGCTGGACATGCGCCGCCGCAGCTCCTCCATCCGCTCCTCGGTGCGGGCGATCTCGAAGCCGCCGGACTGCGTGAAGACGCCCATCTCCTGGTACTGCCGCACCGAGTCGAGGGTCAGGTCGGTGATCTCGCGCGAGTGGTCGACGGTGAAGATGAAGTTGGACGCGTGACCGGTCGAGCCGCCCGGGTTGGGCAGCGCGCCCTTGTCGAGCTGCACGATGTCGCGCCAGCCGAGGCGGGCCAGGTGGTGCACGAGACTGTTGCCGACGATGCCGGCGCCGATGACCACGACGCGTGCCGTGGCGGGAACGTTGGCCATGGGCCCTCTTTCGCTGGTCGAGCGTGTTTCTCGCTGGTCGAGCTTGTCGAGACCTTGTTGCGTATCACGCACCATTGTGCGTTATACGAGACAACCTCAAGAATCGCTCCCGCCCGGCCGGGTGTCAACCACCCGCCCGGGCCGGGCCGGGCAGTGTCAGCTGGCCGGTGACGCCGTCCGGGACCGAGGCACCGCGGGAGCGGGCTACAGGCTCCACTGGACGACGGTGTCGTCATCGATGCGGTAGTCGTCGTCGGCGTAGAACGCGACGCGGTCGATCGGAGCGCCGCCCTCGGGGACGACGAAGGTCAGGCAGGGCTGGATGGACGTGCCCACCGGCGGGTCGAGCTTGAAGTACGCCCGCGTGCAGGGGCCCACGGAGGCCGGGGAGGCCAGCGGCATGACGCGCTCACTGCCGGCCCACGCGGTCAGGTACTGCTCGGCGAAGAACTGGTAGCCGTCGCCCGACACGACCGTCGCGTCGAGACGCACGTAGTACGCCGTCCCGTGGAGCTTCTGGGGGTCGGTGACACCGCGGTCGATCGACGAGACCGTCAGCTCGACGACGCCGGCATCGTCGAGGAGCGGCACCGTGGCGGACGCACCCACGTCGAGCTTGGCGCCCGGGGAGGTGAGGCCGTCGCGGGAGGTGCCGTCGTCGTCGGCCGGGTCGTCGTCGCTGCCGCAGGCGACCAGGCCGAGCACGAGCACACCGGCGGCGCACGCGCGCAGGGCTGGCCGCCAGGCGGTCACGAGAACCTGCTCTCGAGACGGTCGAGCCCCGCCTCGATCTCGGAGTCGGTCTTCGCGAACCCGGTCGAGATGTCGAAGGCGTGCTCGGCGATCCGGTGCGCGGTCTTGGCCTCGAGCAGGAGGAGGTCGATGAGCGCGTCGACCACCGAGACGTAGTCGCCGTGGTGGCCGCTCGGGCCCCACCCGATGATGCTTCCATCGAGATACTGCCGCTCCCAGCTGTTGCTGGACAGCCCGCTCGAGCTGAGCCTGCCGGCCACCTCCCGCTGGTGGTCCCCGATGTGCTCGATCCTCCCGGAGGCCTGGCGTAGCTTGCTGTGCACGATGAAGACCTCGTTCTCCCCGTAGATCTTCCGGTCGTCGCCCTCACCCGCCCCCAGGAAGCCGGGCAGGTTGTCACCGGGCTGCGGGTTGTCGACATGCTGGCCGACCGAGGTGATCGAGTAGGAGTCCGGGCTGGCGCCGTAGTCGGCCAGCACACCGCGGCACATCATGGCCAGGGAGTACTCCGCATCGGTGATGGCCGAGTTGACGTCACGGACACCGTCCTTGAAGGAGGACCACATGGTGTCGAAGTTGCTGGAGTCGAGGACCAGGGTCACGGTCGGGACCGCTTCCTCACCATCGCCCTCGAAGAACGTCGCGCCCAGCCCGGCGATGCCGCTGATCGCACCCAAGGTGACGGCGGCGGGGGGGAACTCCGCGGTCGCGAGCGCGGCCAGCCCGGTCACCCCGGAGATGACGGAGAGGGTCGACCCACCCTCCGAGGCGCCGTGGCCGTCGGCGAAGCTCTTGAAGTCCTTCGTGGACTGGCCGAAGTAGTCAGCCAGGTTGCCGAACGCCTGGCTCCAGGCCTCCGCCTCTCCTGCGATCGCCAGTGTCGCGATGGCGGCGAGCGCGCGCTGTCCGGAGATGGTGAGGCCGACGTCGGTGATGTAGGCGGCCTTGAGCGCCTCGATCGCGTTGCCGCCGAGTGTCTCGACCAGTGAGCCGATGTCGACGACCGCTGACCGGATGTCGGCCAGTGGGGAGTTGGTGCCGGGGTTGCCCGAGTCGTCCGCACCGGCGCCGAGCCGGTCCTCGATGCGGACCTCGGACTGCACGTAGAGCGCGTTGACCGCGTCGCCGAGGGAGGCGATCGCGTCGGCGAGCACGTGGGGGTCCTGGCAGGCGATCCAGGGTTCGATCCACTCGGAGACGTTGGTCCGGATCATCTCGAAGGTCGCGGCCGCGTCGAACAGCTCGAAGTAGCTGTCGACATTGTCGCCAGGGGAGGCGTCGTGGTCACCGCCCACCCAGATGTCGATCTTCCACTCGCCACTGGGGTAGTAGCAGTAGGCCTTGGCGTCTTTGCCGAAACGACTGTGCTTGTAGCGGAACTCGCCCTCGGAGACGCCACCGTGGTCCCACTCCATGCCGTCGACGGTCGCCGGGATCTCCTTCTTCATGTAGGCGTCGATCACCGCCTCGATGAGGGGCTCTTTCAGAGACTCGAGATCCGACGGTATGCCCTGGGCCATGGTGTGCCTTTCGCAGAGGGGCGTCACCCAGGCATTCCCTGGCAGGCACGCCGCCAAACCAGCCGACTCTGCTGGGAGGGCGACCGACACGCCCGCCGAGCACTGGCGGTCAGCGCCCGGGCGGCTGCCGCCCCGGGCCCACCCACCCGTGGATTGGTCACAAACCCCGGGTTCCGAGCCCTGGAGTTCGCGGTTTGTGACCAATCCGCAGGCGCTACTTCAGCCAGGCGTCGACCTTGTCCTGGTTGTCGTCGATCCACTTCTGGGCGGCATCGTCCGGGGACATGCCGTCGCGGGCGATGTACGTCGACACGAGGTTCTGGTCGTCGTTGGTCCACTGGAAGTTCTTGATCAGGTCGACGGCGGGCGAGCCCGAGTCGGCGAACTTGGTCGAGATCAGCTTGTTCAGGTGGTACGGCGGGTAGTCGCAGGCCACCTTCGCGGCGTCCGCGTCACAGCCGTCCGTGTACTCGGGCAGGTTGACCTTGACGAGGTCCATCTCGGAGAAGAACCACTGGGGGTCGTAGAAGTACGCCAGGAGCGGGGTCTTGTTGGCCTCGGCGGACTTGAAGCTCTGGATGAGCGCGGCCTCACTGCCGCCGACGACCACCTTGTAGTCGAGGTCGAGGTTCTTCACGAGGGCCTCGTCGTTGGTGACGTACGACGGGTCGCCGTCGAGCAGCTGCCCCTGGCCACCGGACTCCGAGGTCTTGAAGAGGTCGGCGTACTTGTTGAGGTTCTGCCAGTCGGTGATGTCCGGGTACTTCTCCGCCATCCACGGCGGGACGTACCAGCCGATGATCCCCTCGTTGCCGGTGAGCCCGGCGTCCTCGACCGCGCCCTGCTGGTCGATGTACTTCTTGACCAGGTCGTCGTGGCCCCAGTTCTCGACGATGGTGTCGATGGTGCCGTCGGCCATGCCCTGCCAGCCGACCTGCTCCTTCACATCGGGGTAGGTCACGTTGCACCCCAGCTCGTCCTGGGCGACGAGCCCGATGACGTGGGCGTTGGACACGTAGCCGGTCCACGGGTTGACGGCGATCCGCAGGTCGCCGCACTCGGCGGCTCCGGCCTTGGTCTCCTTGTCCTTGATGGTGCTTCCACCGCACGCGGTCAGGCCGAGGCCCACGACGGCGGCAAGAGCGACGAGCCGGGTTCGGCGTAGTCCTCGATCCATGCTGCTTCCTCTCCTCTGCTCCACGCCGTTGCGCGGAGGAAGTTGCTGGTCAGCGGCCATGGCGAGCCGCTGCGCTGCGGGCGATCCGGTCGAGCATGATGCCGATCGCGGTGATCGCGATGCCGGCGGCCAGGCCCTTGCCGAAGAGCGGGTCCTGGGTGAAACCCGAGTAGACGATGTAGCCCAGGCTGCCGCCGCCGACGGTGCCGCCGATGACAACCATCGAGAGCACGTACAGCAGCCCCTGGTTCGTCGCGAGGACCAGGGCCTGGCGAGCCATCGGCAGCTGGACCTTGGTGATCATCTGCCAGGCGGTGCTGCCGCTCGCCCGGGCCGCCTCGACCGTCGTGGGGGAGACGCCCCGGATCCCGTCCGCCACCAGCTTGGTGGCGATCGGCGCGGCGTAGGCGATCGCGGCCACGATGGCCGTGAAGCGGCCGACCCCGAAGAGCGCCAGCGCCGGCACCAGGTAGACGAACGGCGGGATCGTCTGGAAGGCGTCCAGGAACGGCCGCGTGATCACGTCGACGCGGCGGTTGCGGCCCATCGCCACCCCGATCACGAGGGCCACGAGCATGGTCAGCAGGGTCGCGACGATGGTCATCGTCAGCGTCACCATGGAGTCGTTCCAGAGACCGGTGCCGAAGATGACCGCCTCGCACAGCACCGTCACCACGGCGGGGCGCCAGCCGCCGACCGTCCAGGCGAACGCGATGAGCACGCCCGCCATCACCCACCACGGCGAGTCCGCGAGCAGCGACTGCAACGGGTTGAGCAGCCAGTTGGAGACGTCGTCCTTGAGCGCGAGCGTGAACGTGTCGACGGCCGGCACCAGCCAGTCGGTGAAGTCGTTGATGTCCTGCGCGAGGCTGGCGCCGTCGAGGTACTTGAGAACAGGCGTGTTGCTGACGTCCGGGAACTCCGCCAGGCTGAGGGTGTAGCGGGAGAGCCAGACCGCCACGAGCACCGGGATCAGGAGCACGGCCAGCAGGCTGGAGCGGCCGGCCGCGGTAAGCCGGGGCCGCTTCTCACCCTTGCCGGCATCCTCGGTCGCCCAGCGCGGCAGTCGTTCGAGGACAACGCCGGCGAGCATCACCCCGGGACCACTGACGGACGCGATGCCCCCACCCTTCGACGTTCGTTCGCTGGCCGCGGTCGTGGTCCGGTCGAGCATGATCGCCATCAACACGATCGCCAGGCCCGGAACAGCCGCAACGCCGACGTTCTGGTTCTGCAGGCCGGAGTTGACGAGCGGCCCCAGACCTGGCCCCGCCACGAAGGCCGCGATCACGGCCATCGAGAGGGCGGCCATCGTCGACTGGTTGATGCCCACGACGATCGTTCGTCGAGCCATCGGCAGCTGCACCTGCCACAGCAACTGCCGTTGGGTCATCCCCATCGACCGGGCAGCTTCGACCGTCGTCTCCGGGACAGACCGGATGCCGTGCTCGGTGATCCGGATGAGTGGGGGCAGCGCGTAGACCACCGTGATCGCCACGGCGCAGGCGGCGCCGATCCCGAAGAACAGCGCCATGGGCAGCAGGTAGACGAACGACGGCATGGTCTGCATCGCGTCGAGGAGGGGCGTGATCGCGGCAGAGACCCGGTCTCGTCGTGCCATCAGGACACCGACCGGCAGCCCGACGATGATGCACAGCAGGACTGAGAAGAGCGTGATGATCAGCGTGTCCATGCTCGGGCTCCACAGCCCGGTGACACCGAAGGCCAGCAGCGAGAACACCACGAGCAGGGTCGCGCGCAGCCCCGCGGCGGCATAGGTCGCCCAGGTGGCCAGCGCCACGACGCCGAGCCAGCCGATCTCCGGGACGGGGCGCGGGAAGGCTCCGACGCTCACGAGCTTCTGGATGAACTCGAATACGGCATTGAAGAAGTCCGCGATGCCACCGAGCACCCCGCCGAAGAACCAGTTGTCGGCTCCATGCAGCTGGACCCAGTCGCGGACCTCGTTCAGCCAGTCGTGGAAGCCCGTCTTGTCCTGCAGCCCGAGCTCGCGGGTCTGGTGCCCACGAAGCGCCAGCCACAGCACCAGCCACACCATGAGGATGGCCAGCAGCTTGTAGCCGGTGTGCCGGTTGCGCTCGGGGTCGACGTACGGCTGCTCCTCCTTGGAGGACACGACCGGCGGCGCCGCGACGACGCTCACGCCGACGCCTCCTCCGCCACGACGACCCGCAGGATGTCCTCGTCGTCGACGATCCCGACGAGGTCACCGCCTCGCTCGACCCGGCACGGCCCGTCGTAGTCGAGCACGACCCGGGCCGCGTCCCGCACGATCTGGTCGGCCTGGAGGACGGGGGCGTCGGTTGCCTCGGTACCGTCCGGGTCTCTCATCACCCACTTGAGCGTGAGCACGTGCGACTTGGGAACCTCGGAGGTGAAGTCGCGGACGTAGTCGTCGGCCGGCGCCCCCACCACCTCGTCCGGGGCGCCGATCTGCACGATCTCGCCGTCGCGCATGATCAGGATCCGGTCGCCGAGCTTCAGCGCCTCGGAGAGGTCGTGGGTGATGAAGACCATCGTCTTCCCGACCTCCTTGTGCAGCCGGATGACCTCGTTCTGCATGTCGCGGCGGATCAGTGGGTCCAAGGCCGAGAAGGGCTCGTCGAACATCAGGACCTCGGGGTCGGCCGCGAGCGCACGGGCCAGGCCGAACCGCTGCTGCTTGCCGCCCGAGAGCTGGTCGGGGTAGTTGTTCTCGTAGCCCGACAGCCCCACCAGGTCGACCATCTCCTGCGCCCGGTTGCGTCGGGCGCCGCGGCCCTCGCCCCGCACCTCGAGACCGAAGGCGATGTTGTCGATGACCTTGCGGTGCGGCAGCAGCCCGAAGTGCTGGAAGACCATGGAGACCTTGGTCCGCCTGGTCTCCAGCAGTGCCTTGTCGTTCATGGCGGTGATGTCCTCGCCGTACAGCTCGACCTTGCCCGCGGTCGGCTCGATCAACCGGGTCAGCAGCCGGACCAGCGTCGACTTGCCGGAGCCCGACAGGCCCATGACCACGAACACCTCGCCGGGAGCGACGTCGAACGAGACGTCGCGGATGCCGACGACGTGGCCGGTCTTCTCCTGGAGCTCCTTGCGTGGCAGCTGCGCGTCGGCGCTCTTGATGATCTTGTCGCCGTTCGGGCCGAAGATCTTCCAGAGCCCCTCGACGTGCAGGGCCGGGCCCGAGCCGTTCTGCGTCTGGGTCATGGGCCTTCCTCACGGTTGCGGCGGTCGCCGGGTGGATAGAGGGGGGAGCCGTCCCGATAGCGGTAGTAAGGCACGTCGGCGGGCGGGAGGGGGGTGTTTCCGGCAATGAGGTCGGCGGCCCTCTCGGCCACCATCATCACGGGCGCGTAGATGTTGCCGTTGGTGACGTAGGGGAAGACCGAGGCGTCGACGACCCGCAGCCCCTCGGTGCCGTGCACCCTCATCGAGCCCGGGTCGACGACCGACATCTCGTCGAGGCCCATCCTGGCCG
>JAOPXF010000095.1 GCA_025965295.1 Nocardioides sp. | reverse complement strand
GGTGCCGATGCCCCCGGCCCCGCCGTGGATCAGCACGCTCACCTGGGGCTGCAGGCCCGCGACCATGAACAGGTTGGACCAGACGGTGGCGGCGACCTCGGGGAGGGCGGCGGCGGTGACCAGGTCGACACCGTCGGGGACCGGCATCACCTGACCCGCCGGGGCGACGACGACCGAGGCGTAGCCGCCACCGGCCAGCAGGGCGCAGACCTCGTCGCCGACCTGCCACTGCGTGACGTCGGGCCCGACCGCGGAGACGGTGCCGCTGCACTCCATCCCGATCACCTCGGAGGCGCCCGGCGGAGGCGGGTAGAAACCCTGTCGCTGCAGCAGGTCGGCCCGGTTGAGACCGGCGGCGGCGACGGCGATCGCGACCTCGCCCGGCCCGGGCTCGGGGTCGGGGACGTCCTGGACGGAGAGGACCTCGGGACCGCCGGTCCCGGAGGCGATGACGGCGCGCATGCGGCCAGCCTAGGTCGCTGGAGGCGCGCCCGGAACGGCCGGGGGCTAGGCCTCCTCGTAGGCGTCGGACGTGTGGTCGACCGTGCTGTCGTCCGGGACCTCGTCGTCGACGTCGTCGGGGTCGGCGGCGTCGGCGGGGCGGTCCCAGCCCTCGGCGAGCTTCTGGACCAGTGCCGCGAGGGCCTCGATCGCCTCGGGGTCGGCGCCCTGGGCGCCGGCGGCGTAGCCGAGCAGGTACGTCGTGATCGGTGCGGCCTTCCGCTCCACGCTGTGGGCGGCGACGCGGGCCAGGTCGAGCACCAGTCCCTCGTCGACCTCGGTGTCGACATCGAGCACGTCGCTCAGCTCGTCGATCCAGTCGTGGATGTTCACGAGTCACAGATTTGCCGGACCGGGGCGGCGCCGCAACCCCTATAGGGACACGATCGAGATTTCCCGCCGTGCCCCAGCGTCTCCTAGAGGTCGCGCAGGTCGGCCCAGGTGTCGATGTCGCGCGCCTCGTCAGCCTCTGGTGCGATCTCGGCGAGGTCGAGGCCCGAGAGCAGGCGGTGCAGCGCCATGCCGTGCTGGCCCTCGTGGTCGGGGCGGACGGCGTCCAGCCGCTCGACGTCCAGCACCCCGGCGAGCTGGCGCCGGCCGCCCGGGTCGGTAAGAAAGGCCCCGTCGCAGCCCCGGGCGGCCTCCAGCAGCCGCCGGAACGTGTACGGCGTGACCCGGGGCATGTCGACCGCCAGCACGGCCAGCGCGGGGGTCCGGCGCAGCAGGGCGTCGCGGCCGGTGAGCAGGGCGGCGACGGGCCCGCCGTACCGGGGGCTCTCCCGGGTGAACGTGACCGGGCGGACGGTGGGCACGGGCTCGCCGACCACGACCACCTCGGCGGCGTCCATCACCGCGTCGAGCGCGTACTCCAGCATCGTGCGCCCGCCGTGCTCGATCGAGGCCTTGTCGGCGCCGTCGAGGCGGGCCGCGGTGCCACCGGCGAGGATCACGGCGCAGAAGGGGTCCACGCGACGAGTCTCGCAGCGCGTCGTGTGCCCGAGAACGCGCGGGGGCGCGACGTGGGGCACACGACCCTCCGCCACGACCCTCCGCCGGGCTGGCACTCTGGGCACGTGAACTCGCTGCGCATGGCCCTGGTCCAGGAGGCCGCCGACCTGGATCCCGTCGTGAACCGCGACCGGCTGGCGGCACTGACGCCGACCGACACCGACCTCGTGGTGTTCCCGGAGGCGTTCGCGCGGGACTTCGGCGAGGCCGGCTCGGACGTGAGCCCCTTCGCCGAGCCGCTGGACGGACCGTTCGCGACCGAGCTGGCCCGGGTGGCCGCCGACCGGGGGACGACCCTCGTGGCCGGGATGTTCGAGCCCGGACCCAGCCCGGACCGGCCGTACAACACCCTGGTCGTGCGCGGCGCCGCCGAGGCGTCGTACCGCAAGATCCACCTCTACGACTCGTTCGGCTATCGGGAGTCCGACCGGCTCGCCGCCGGGGCGACGGAGCCCGTCGTCGTGGACGTCGGTGGCTTCGCCGTGGGGCTGATGACCTGCTACGACCTGCGCTTCCCCGAGCTGGCACGCGCCCTCGTCGACCGCGGCGCCGAGGTGCTGCTCGTCCCGGCCGCCTGGGTCGCGGGCCCGCGCAAGGTCGAGCACTGGCGGACGCTGCTGCGCGCGCGGGCCATCGAGAACACCGTGTACGTCGCCGCCGCCGGCCAGCCCGGGCCCCGCTACTCGGGGCACTCGCTGGTCGTGGATCCGCTGGGCGACGTCCTGGCCGAGGCCGGCGAGGGGGCCGAGGTCGTGCGCGCGACGCTCGAGCGTGACGTGCTCGCCGAGGCGCGCCGGACCAACCCCTCGCTCGCCAACCGGCGTCTGTAGCCTTCCTCGTCGTGCCCTCGCCCGCCCCCCGTCGTCGCGCGGACCGCGCGCCACGCCCGCGGTCCCGGGTCCGGGCGCGCGTGGAACGGATCGCCAGCTCCCGCGTGCCCGTCGCCGTGTGGGCGGTGCTGGTGCTGGCGGGGCTGGCGGCGCTGGTCGCCGCGATGGTCCCCGTCGGTCCGGACTGGCTCGCCGGCGCAGGGGCGGTCGCGGTGGGCGGCGCCTACTCGTGGGCGCTGTCCGCACGCACCGGTGGCCGGCCGGTCGTCTTCGGCAGCCTCGCCCTCGTCCTGGGCGTGGCGGTCCTCGTGCTCGACGACGAACGGCTGCGCACCGGGGCAGCCGTCCTCACGTGCGTCGTCTCGGCGGTGCTCGCCGTGATGGCGACGGTCCCAGCCGTGCGCTTCGTCGAGGCCGCACGCGAGACCGTGATCGCGGTGCTGGTGGCCTGGGTCGGCGCGCTCGCGACCGTCGGTTTCGAGCCGGTGATCACGCTGGCCCGCTTCGAGTACGCCACCCTCGGGCTGGCCCTGCTCGGTGCGTTCGGCGTCGTCTACCGGCTGGGGGCGGGTCTGCACGGCCTCGGCCGCCGCGGCTTCCTGTCCCTGCTGGTCGGCACCGGCGTGCTCGCCCTCACGCTCGCGTACGCCGAGCTCCTGCGCCGCTACGGCACTCCCGGCCTGGTCTCGTCGCTCCTGGACGCGGTGCACTGGAGCCGCGACCACCTGGGCGCGTTCCCGCGCCCGATCGAGTCGGTGCTCGGCATCCCGGCGCTGGCCTGGGGCTGCCACATGCGCGCCCGCCGCCGGCAGGGCTGGTGGGTGTGTGCCTTCGGTGTCGCCGCCACCGCACCGGTCGCCCAGTCCCTGCTCAATCCCGCCATCAGCCTCGTCGAGAGCGGGCTCTCGGTCGCGTACGGCGCCGTCGTCGGCCTGCTGATCGGCTTCGTGGTCATCCGGGTGGACCTGGCGTTCACCGGGCCGCGCGGGGCCCGGGCCCGGCGCGCCGAGGAGGCCGCCGCCGTACGGCCCGAGCCGGCCCGGACCCGCGCCCTGCTCTGAGCAGCGGGCCCGGGTCAGCCCGCCCAGTCCCAGCGCACCACGT
>JAOPXF010000066.1 GCA_025965295.1 Nocardioides sp. | reverse complement strand
TTACACAGGGACGGCCCCGAGAGCGGCCGAAAGGGATGATCACTTCATGAACACGCAGCTGCACCTGGCCTACGGCATCGTCGACGGACGGGCCTACTCGGACCAGGATCGTGCTCTCCTGCGCAACGTGGAGCTGGCCCGCCAGGACGAGCGGCGCCAGCGCCGTTCCCGGCGCCGCAACGGCTGACCGCGGGCCCCAGAACGCGACGAACCCCGGACCACACGGTCCGGGGTTCGTCGTACGTCGGGGCTCGGCCCGTCGGGGGTGGCTCAGCCCTGGAGACCGAGCGCGAACTCGACCTTGCCCTCGGGGTCGACGGCGGCGTCGAGCACCTTGTCGTCGAGCATGACGGCGGCGTCCTGGTCGAGGTAGATGGTCGCGCCGTCCTGCTCCAGGGTCTGGTCACCGGGCTCGGGGGCCTGGGCCGCGCTGACGGCGAACGTGGGCTCCGCGGCCTCGGCCTCGGCGCTGATCCGCAGGCCCGCGGTGTCCGCGAGGCCGGGCTGGGTGGTGATGTCGTGGATGATCGTGCTGGCGTTCTCGGTGAGGGTGAGCATGACTCGCCTTCCGATTGGCGTGCATGGGCAACCTCCACCATTGCCAACGAGGCGCGATGACGCAAACCGGATGTGATCCCGGGCGTGTCAGAGTCGCCCGCCCACCGCTCAGACGATGTCCTCCGGCCGCTGCGGGCGGCGTACGGCGACGACCTCCGGCGGCAGGCCCCATTCGTCGCCGCCGAGCCGGGAGAGCGGCTGCAGGTGCTCCATCGCGGGGCGGCCGTCGACCAGGGCCTCGTCGTCGACGGTGATGGCCAGGACGGTGCCCAGGACCAGCGTCGAGTCGCCGAGCCTGTGGGTGCTGTGCAGGCGGCACTCGAGGGAGGCGGGGGAGTCGGTGACCCGCGGCGGGGCCACGGTCGCGCTGGGCTCGAGCGCGATGCCGAGGGCCGCGGCCTCGTCGACCTCGGGGCCGAAGCGGGCGCTGCTGTTGTTGACCTGGTCCATCATCGGGCGGGTCGCGAGGTTGACCACGAACTCGCCGGTCGCGAGGACGTTGGCGAGCGTGTCCTTGTCGCCCACCGAGGTGAACGACACGATCGGCGGCGTGGCGCAGGCGACGCTGAAGAACGAGTGCGGCGCCAGGTTGCCGACCCCCGCCGCGTCGAGGGTCGAGATCCAGGCGATGGGGCGGGGCACGACGACGGCCGTGAGCAGGCGGTAGGGGTTCACGTCGGGGTCGTCACAGCGGAAGACGGTGCGCATGGCCCGACAGTACGGGGAGCGCCCGGGCCGAGCGCCGATGGCCCCGCGGTCTGGCAGTCTGTGCGTCATGAGCGAAGAGACCCCCGATCCCACCCTGCGCAGCATCGCCCTCACCCGGATCGGTGAGGGTCGCTACAAGGCCACCAACGGCCGCGGCGGGGTGCTGCCGATCGGGTCCGGCGGCGACCCCGACTTCACCCCGGTCGAGCTGCTCCTCGCCGCGATCGCCGGCTGCAGCGCGATCGACGTGGACCTGATCACCGGCAAGCGCGCGGACGCGGTCGCCTTCGACGTCGCCGCCGAGGGCCACAAGGTCCGCGACGAGCGGGGCAACCACCTGGTCGGGCTCAAGGTCACCTTCGACGTGACCTTCCCCGACGGCGAGGACGGCGACCGGGCCCGCGAGGCGCTGCCGCGGGCGCTGCAGCAGACACGCGACCGGCTCTGCTCGGTCGGCCGGACCGTCGCCCTCGGGGAGCCCATCGAGTACGTCGAGGCCTGAGCCGTGGCCCGGGTCCGCACCGGGCCCTGGACCACGGTGCCGCCCCAGCACGGCCGGCGGTTCGTCGTCACCGGTGCCAGCGGGGGCATCGGCCTCGAGACCGCGCGACGCCTGGTGTCCGCCGGCGCGCACGTGGTCCTCGCGGTCCGCGACGTCGAGAAGGGCGAGCGCGTCGCCGGCCCGATGCGGGCGTCGCTGGTGGGCAGCGTCGAGGTGCGGCGCCTGGACGTGTCCGACCTCGCCTCGGTCCGGGAGTTCGCGGCCGGCGTCGGCGACGTCGACGTACTCGTGAACAACGCGGGCGTGATGGCCGTGCCGCACTCGCTGACCGCCGACGGTCTCGAGCTGCAGATGGCGACCAACCACTTCGGTCACTTCGCGCTCGCCAACCTGCTGCTGCCGCGGCTCGGCGACCGGGTGGTCGTGGTCTCCTCGCAGGCGCACCGCACCGGCGACCTGGACGTGCGCGACCTCGCCTGGGAGCGCCGCCGCTACCGGCCGATGGCGGCCTACGGCGCCAGCAAGCTCGCCAACCTGCTCTTCATGACCGAGCTCCAGCGCCGCCTCACCGCGGCCGGGTCCACGCTCCGCGCGAACGGAGCGCACCCCGGCTCGACCGCGACCCACATCACCGGCAGCACCGGCAACCCGGTGCTCACCGCGGTCGGGGAGCTCGGGCACCTGCTCACCGGCATGCCCGCCTGGCAGGGCGCGCTGTGCACGCTCTACGCCGCGACCATAAACCTGCCCGGCAACAGCTACGTGGGGCCGCACCGCTTCCGCGAGCTGAACGGCTGGCCGACCCTGGTGGGCCGCAGCCGGGCCGCGAGCGATCCCGACCTCGCCCGGGCGCTGTGGGCGGAGTCGGAGCGGCTCACGGGGGTGTCGTTCCCGCTCTGAGCGGGCGCGCCCCCTGCGTTGTCTCGCGCGACTGCGGCCGATCACGTAGGTCACTAGCATCCGGGTGTGGAACCGCTACCCCCGGCCGTGACCTCGCTGGCGACGCGGCTCGCGGAGCTGGGTTGGGTGCGCGACCTGCTCGTCGCCGGGTCGTTGGCGACCGGGGACCACATCCCGGGGGTCAGCGATCTCGACCTGGTCGCCGTGGTGGCTGGACCGGTGGACCGGGCCCGGACGGCGCACCTGGTGGAGGTGCACCAGGACCTGGATCGCGGGTCGGCGGCAGGAGCTGACCTGGGGTGCGTCTACGTCGAGGAGAGCCGACTGCTCGAGACGGCGGCCCGGCACCCGACCTGGACACATGGCGAGCTCGTTCAGCGCACCCTTTCCGCGCTGACTCGCGCCGAGCTCGTGCGCCACGGCTTTCCCGCCTTCGGACGGGCGCCGACCGACCTGTTGCCACCGATGCCGGATGACGACGTCCGAGCCGCGGCGCGTGGCGAGCTGTGCGGCTACTGGTCCTGGGCGGCCCGCCGACCACACCTGTGGCTGAACCCGATGATCGCGGACCTGGGCCTGACCTCCATGGCTCGCGGTCGCCATGCGCTGCGAACCGGGCAGCTGCTCACCAAGAGTGCGGCCGTCGAGCGGGCGCACGCACCGACCTGGCTCATCGACCAGCTGCGCGCCCGCAGGCGCGGAGAGCCCGTGGTCTCACCCAGGCTGCGCACGGGATGGATCGCGTGGAGGGACGCGCGTGCGACCACCACGGACGCCCGCCGTGGAGGGTGACGGAGCTGCCTCTTCGTCGAGCGTGCGTCGCGTCGGACCCCCGGAAGCCGCCGCCGTGGGACACGCCTGGTGAGAACGTTTGAACGGCAGTGGCAGGGGGACCATTTGCGCATGACTCCGGACCACATCAACCGAACGTCCAACGTGCTGGGGTCGTTGCTCGCCGCTCTGGTGGTCGGGCTGGTCGCCTACGTGTCGCAACGCCTGGTCGGCGAGTCCGACGAGGTTGCGTTGATCGGCGCGCTCGGTGCGGGTGTGGCCGTGGCAGCTCTGCTGCTGGTCTGGAAGAACAGGTCCGTCAGTCGACGGTGACGGTCTTGATGTCGACGGGCTGCTTGGGGGCGCCGTCCGGGCCGCCGTCGGTGGTGCCCTTGTCGGCGACATCGGTGACGGTCTTGAGGGAGGCGGTGTCGATGCTGCCGAAGACGGTGTACGCCGGCGGCAGCTGGCTGTCGGCGTACACGATGAAGAACTGCGAGCCGTTGGTGTCGGGGCCGGCGTTGGCCATCGCCAGCGTGCCCGCGCCGTACTTCTCGTCGCCGGAGAGCTCGTCGCCGAAGGCGTAGCCGGGGCCGCCCGAGCCGGTCGCCGTCGGGTCGCCGCACTGGAGCACGAAGATGCCCTGGGTGGTCAGCCGGTGGCAGGTGGTGTCGTCGAAGTAGCCCTGCTCGGCCAGCGAGACGAACGAGTTGACCGTGCAGGGGGTGGCGTCGCCGTCGAGCGTCGCCTTGATGTCACCGACGCCGGTGGCGATCGTGACGTCGACGGAGCCACCGCTGGCGTGGTCGGGCGGCAGGTCGACCTTCTTGGCCGCGGCGCGGCCGTCGGAGGTGTAGGTGCACGGCGGACCGGTCTGGTCGGCGGTGGGGGCGGTGTCCTGGGCCTCGGGGGACGAGGAGTCGTCGGAGCAGCCGGCGAGGGCTGCGACGGCCACGAGGGTGGCCAGGGCGGCGAGCGATCGCTTCAGCAACATGTCACGATCGTAGGCGAGGGGTCAGGAGTTCAGTCCCCGGGCTGTCACCGGCCACGGGCGCAGCTCGCCGGACGACTCCTCGGCGTACAGCGTCTCGACGAGGTTGACCGCGTTGCAGACGTGGTTGGGCACCACGTCGACCTGGCTGCCCAGGGCCGGCAGGGGAGTGTCGCCCAGGTCGACGATCGCGTGGTGCTCGGAGAGCATCACGACCCGGGCGTGGGGGTGCTCGGGCAGCCGCCCGTAGCCGGTGGCGTAGCCCGCCCGGTCTGCCCCGAGGACCTTGGATCCGGCGTCGAGCACCAGGCGGCCACCGGCGCGGCTGACCACCGTGGACCGGCAGACCAGCGCGATCTCCTCGGGCGCCATCGTGCCGAGCTCCCACTGCTGGGCGTCGCCGAAGACGTAGACGCCGGGGCGCAGCTCGGTGAGCAGGTCGGTGTCGGAGTGGGCCAGGCTCGGGGTGGACCCGCCGCTGAGCACCCGGGGCTCGATCCCCTCCGCGCGCAGGGCGTCGGCGGCCGCCCGCAGCGCCGCCGACTCGTCGGCCGCCGCGGACTCGAGGGCCGCGGGGTCGTAGCTGTGGCCGGGGAACGTGAAGACGCCGCGGACCCGCAGCCCGGTCCGCTGGGCGGCCGACGCGACCGCCCCGGCCCGGTCGGGGCTGACGCCGCTGCGGTGGTGTCCGCAGTCGACCTCGACCAGCACCTCCAGCCCGGCGTCACCGAGGAGGCGGCCGGCGTTGGCGGCGCCCTCGGCCGAGTCGACGCCGATCGCCAGCGCCGCGTCCGGCATCAGGTCGCGCAGCCGGCCGGCGGACTGGTCGTCGAGCCAGAGCGGGTAGGCCACGAACACGTCGGTGGCGCCCTGCCGCACGAACGTCTCGGCCTCGCCCACGGTCGCGACCGAGATGCCCACGGCGCCGGCGGCCAGCTGCAGCCGGGCGATCTCGATGGTCTTGTGGGTCTTCACGTGCGGGCGCAGCGCGACGCCCGCGGCGGCCGTGCGCTCCGCCGTACGCGCGACGTTGCCGCGCAGGCGGGCGAGGTCGACGCGGAGGTACGGCGTGGCCGGCATCACTGCTCCTCGTGGGTCTCCGGGTCGCCGCCGAAGAGCCGGCCGTCCGGGCGCCCGAGTGCGGAGATCGCGGCGACCTCGTCGTCGGTGAGCTCGAAGCCGAAGACGTCGAGGTTCTGCCGCTGACGCTCCGGCGTCGCCGACTTGGGGATCGGCACGGCGCCGAGCTGGACGTGCCAGCGCAGGATCACCTGGCCGGGCGTCACGCCGTGCCGCTCGGCGGCGCTCGCGACCGGCTCCTCGGTGAACGGCGCCTGCCGTTTGCCCAGCGGGCTCCACGACTCGGTGCGGATGCCGAGCCGCTCGTTGACCGCGCGCATCTCGGCCTGGGGGAAGTAGGGGTGCAGCTCGATCTGGTTGACGACCGGCGTGACGCCGGTCTCGTCGATGATCCGGGCGAGGTGCTCCTCGGTGAAGTTGGAGACGCCGACCGAGCGGACCAGCCCCTCCTTCTGCAGGTCGACCAAGGCGCGCCAGGCCTCGGGGAACCTGCCGACCCGCGGGTTCGGCCAGTGGATCAGGTGCAGGTCGAGGTGGTCGAGCCCGAGGCGCTCGAGGGAGCCGCGGACGCTGGCCACGGCGTCGCCGTTCGCATGGTGCCGGCCGGGCAGCTTGCTCGCGACGGTGAGCTCGTCTCGGGGGAGTCCGGAGCGGCGGATCGCCTCGCCGACCTCCTCCTCGTTGCCGTAGTTCACGGCCGTGTCGAGGAGCCGGTAGCCGGTGGCCACGGCCGAGGTGATCGCCTCGATGCCCTCCTCACCCGTCAGTGGGTAGGTGCCGAAGCCGATGGCCGGCAGCGTCGTGCCGTCGTTCAGCGGGTACGTCGGGATGCTCGCCATGCGTTCAACCTAGAACGGGCCCCGGCCAGTCGGTAGACCAGGTGGCGCGGCTGTCAGGAGCGGTGCTTGAGCAGCGAGCGTCGGCGAGCGCCGTGGAGCCCGGCGCGGCGAGAAGCAACCGCGGGGAAGACTGTGGATCAAGCCTTGTGCTCGAACGTACGTTCGGATAGAATGAAGCATGGTCCACCACCCGATCGACGAGCTCGACGCCGGCAGCACGCTGGCGGCGCTCGAAGCGGGTGTGCGCGCCCGGCGTGCGGCCGAGGTCGAGGACCTGCTGCTGGTGGCGCACTGGGCCGACCTGCACGCGACTGATCCCCGCCTCGACCCACGCCCGGCACCGGGGCCGCCGCGCCCGCCCGGTGTTGTCCGGCTCGACCGGGTCGGTGGGGAGGGGACCCCGAAGGTCCGTGAGCTGTAGCTGTGCGAGCTCGGCATC
>JAOPXF010000065.1 GCA_025965295.1 Nocardioides sp. | reverse complement strand
AGGCAGAACATGTGGTCGTCGAACTCGGTGACCGTCTTGCCGGGCCAGTGCTTGTAGGTCGCACCGACCTCGAACTCCTCGTAGCTGCGGCCGAACTGCATCTCTGACTCCTGACAGGTGGCGGGACCGACCCGCCCATCCTGCCCAACCCGGGGCACCCCGGTCATCGGCTGGACGCGTGCGCTTTCTCACCCGGTGCGGTGCCGCACCCGGTCTCGACGGCATCAAGACGGCGGTGCCGGAGCTGACCTCGTTCCTCGGTCAGCTGCCGCCTCCCCCGGCCTTGCGCCGGTGCATCTTGGGCGCGCCGCCGACGACCTCGGAGCCGTGAGCCTTCTCCTTGACCGGGCCCTCCTGGTGGACGCCCTTCTCGTGGCTGTTCTTGCGGTCGAGCGCCTCGCGCATCTTGGCCTTGAGGTCGTCGTTGGACGCATGCGAGTCGGTCATCGTTCCTCCACGGTGAGGGATGGTGTCGGTGCCCCCACCCTGACACCCCGACCCAGCCCCCGTCGACCGATATCGCACGGAACCGGGACGGGGTCGCGCACGTCGGACCCGCATGCGCACCGCCTACGTCGCCGCGCTCGCGGCCGCCCTCGTCCTGACCGCCTGTGGCTCGGGCTCCGGCGGCACCGCCACCGACCCGGGTGGCTCCACCACCCCCACGACGTCCAGCCCCGGCACCCCCGAGGCGTCGCCGACGGTCGGCAGCTACCCGCCGTACGAGCCCCGGGACTACGCCTTCACGCTCCGCGTGCAGTGCTTCTGCGCGGGTGTCGGCACGCCGATCCGGGTGACCGTGGTGGACGGCGAGGTCACCGACGCGGTGTACGCGAAGAACGGTCGCGGGGTCCGCAAGGGCGACCCGGCCGACGCCCGGCTCGCGGTCACCATCGAGCAGGTCATCGAGGCCGCCAACGACACGGAGGCGGCGTCGGTGCAGGTCCGGTGGCCGGTCGGCCAGGACTACCCGAGCTCGGTCTACGTCGACCGCGACAAGAACATGGCCGACGAGGAGATCGGCTACGCCGTCTCGGACGTCACCGTCGGCTGAGCCGTCGAGGGGCGCTCAGCCGAGCTTGTAGTCCTTGAGCAGCGACCGGCCGATGATCATCTTCTGGATGTCGGAGGTGCCTTCGCCGATGAGCATGAACGCCGCCTCGCGGTAGAGGCGCTCGATCTCGTACTCCTTGGAGTAGCCGTAGCCGCCGTGGATCCGGAACGAGTCCTGGACGACCTCGTTGCAGTACTCCGCGGCCACCATCTTCGCCATGCCGGCCTCGACGTCGTTGCGCTGACCGGAGTCCTTGGTGCGCGCGGCGCGGACCATCATGCTGTGCGCGGTCTCGACCTTGGTCGCCATCTCCGCGAGCCGGAACAGGATGGCCTGGTGCTCGGCGATCGGCTTGCCGAAGGTCTCGCGCTGTTGGGCGTAGGCGATGGCAAGCTCGAAGGCCCGGTTGGCGATGCCGCAGGCGCGGGCGGCCACGTTGACGCGGCCGACCTCGACGCCGTCCATCATCTGGTAGATGCCCTTGCCGGGCTCGCCGCCGAGGTTCTGGTCGGCCGAGACCTGGTGGCCCTCGAAGATCGCCTCGGTCGTCTCGACACCCTTGTAGCCCATCTTGTCGAGCTTGCCGGGGATCGTCAGGCCCGGGGCGGTCTCGCCGAAGCCGGGCTCCTTCTCGACCAGGAAGGTCGTCATGTTCTTGTAGACCGAGTCGGCGCCCTCGTCGGTCACCACGAGCGTCGCCACCAGCGTCGAGGTGCCGCCGTTGGTCAGCCACATCTTCTGGCCGGTGATCGCGTAGCCCTCGTCGTTCTTCGTCGCCTTGGTCTTGATCGCGCTCACGTCGGAGCCCAGGCCCGGCTCGGACATCGAGAACGCGCCGCGCACCTCACCGGTGGCCATCTTCGGCAGGTACTTCTTCTTCTGCTCCTCGGTGCCGTGCTGCATCAGCATGTAGGCCACGATGAAGTGGGTGTTGATGACGCCGGAGACGCTCATCCAGCCGCGCGCGATCTCCTCCACGCACAGGGCGTAGGTCAGCAGCGACTCGCCCAGACCGTCGTACTCCTCGGGGATCATCAGCCCGAAGATGCCGAGCTCCTTCAGGCCGTCGACGATCTCCTGGGGGTACTCGTCGGCGTGCTCGAGCTCCGTCGCGACCGGGAGGATCTCCTTCTCGACGAAGGATCGCACCGCCTTGAGGATCTCGGTCTGGTCGTCGGTGAGTCCGTCGGTCTCGCAGAGTCGACCCATGAGGGCATCATCCTTCCGGGGGGTGGCGGGGAGCGGATGCGATCCTACCGGCCGGTACGCCGCCGGGCTCCGGGTCGATCAGTGGGATATCCCACGTGCCCGCAGCCGGCCCCGCGACCGGCCCAACAGTCGGCCCAACAGCCGACGGGAGGCACGCACGGGCAGCGGCCCCGCGGCCACCGCCGGCTGCCGGGCGGCGACCCGGTCCTCGGCGCGCTCCTCCAGCATCGCCACGAGCGCGCCCACCGCCGCCGCGGCCACCTCCCGCTCGTGGGGGTCGCCCTCGTCCTCGGCGAAGGCCGACGAGGCGCTGCGCAGGTCGCCGAGGTCGCCCTCGACGGAATAGCGCGCCGCGGTCAGGGCCGCGATGTGCGACTCGGACAGCTCGCGGCACCACGCCTCGAACTCGGCCGGCACCTTGATCCGGCGGCCGTCCTGGCGGCCGAGCACCCGCACCGCGAAGTAGCGCTTGCCCACGTCGCCGTAGACCTGCCGGCGCTTCACCTCGGGGCCGAGGTCGGCGTTCACCCGGCGCAGCACCTCGCTCTGGACCCGGCCGAGCCCGGTGTTGCTCGAGGCGACCTCGGTCTCCAGGCGGGTGGGGTCGACGCCGAGCACGTGGCAGTAGCGCTCGAGCAGCAAGGTGGGACCGCCACCCCGCGGGGGCACCGTGACCACGTGGATCTGCTCCGGAGGCAGGTGCTCGGCCCAGCGGGCGAGCACCAGGGGCGGATCGAGGTGCAGGCGGCGGGACTCGTGCGAGTCGTTGCGGATCAGCCGCTGCAGGCGGGTGAGGTAGGCGCCGTACTCCATCGAGGCACCGGACTGGAGCGTCTGCTGCCAGGCGGACGGCAGCTGGCGGCCCAGGTCGCGGACGGTGAGGACGACGTGCACCTCCCTCTCGCCGCACGCGTCGAGCAGGGTCTTGATCTGCGTCGGCGTGCAGGCCGCCAGCGACTCCTGGCTCAGCAGCGCGCGTGGTCCGGGGGCATCCGCCAGGTCGCGGGTGAAGCGCTCCAGCGCACCGGCGACCGCGGGCGGGTCGAGGTCGGGCTGGAAGCGGTCACGCACCCGCAGCATCAGGTGGAAGGCGCCGCGCTTGCTGTCCGGGACGAGATCCAGACCCTGCCGGGCCAGCTCCGCCTGATTCCTCCAGAAGATGCTCTGCAGGTAGGAAGTGCCGGTCTTCTGCATCCCGAGGTGCAGGAAGAGCAGCTGCGGTCGCGACATGGCGCGACTCTATCGAGACGTCACCGTGTCCTCCTGGCCGCGTCCGGCCTCACTCGGGGGCGGGTTGGAGGCTGGTCAGCAGGTCCTCGGCGTGGGAGAGGCCCACCCGGCCCACGGTCGCGAGCGACGAGGTGCGCGTCGTGATGACGGTCTTCAGCAGCCGCCGGTTCACGTCGATGCGCAGGGTGGCCACGCCGGTGTCGGCCCGGTGCAGGAGCATCGTGGTGGGACCGTCCCCGGCACGCCACGCGTCCCGGCAGGCGTCGATGCACTGCCAGACCCCGGGGCCGCCGCCGGTGGAGGTGCCGATCACGGCGGCGAGATCCTGCTCGAGGCTGGTCAGCACGCTGCTGCGGGTGATCAGCCGGATCGTGACCCCACGGGCCGCCGCATCCTTCAGGGCCCTGGCCACCTTGGGCAGCTTGAGGTTCGCGGTCACCAGGTCGACGGACTCGCCGGCCGTCGACGCACGGACGGTGTCCAGGACCTGCTTGACGACGAGCCGACGCTCGGCGGGGGTGCCCTCCGGGTTGTTCGTCGTGCGCGTCAGGTCGGCGGGAGCGTCCACGGTCCACGTGAGCCCGGCGATGACCGCGTTGTGGTCGGAGTTGAGCTCGACGGCGCGCTGGGTGATCGCCTGGATCTCGTCGTCGGACGTGTTGAAGACGTAGTCGATCGTGGCGCCGTGGTGGTCACCCGTCGGGAAGTAGCTGCCCAGCGTGTCGTACGTCGGGACCATGCTGTCGGAGGTGAGCACGTCGCGCGGGTAGGCGCTGCTCTTGTAGTGGACGTTGAAGTCGCCACCGACGAGCACCGGCCCGGCGGCCTTCAGCTCGGAGACGAGGTCACCGATCTTCGCGACCGTGCGGCGGCGCAGGTCCGGCATCTTCGGCACGAACGGCGGCACGTGGGCCGAGATGACCGACACGACCCGGCCGTCGACCGACTGGAGCGTCACCCAGTTGGCGTAGCGGAGCCCCAGCATCGTGTGCCGCTTGGGCGGGATCTTGCGGTAGTTGCTGATCCGCCGGGTGCCCTCGGCGATCGGTGCCCAGGTGTCGGTGCGCCAGGCCACCGGGGTGGCACCCTCGTAGCGCCCGGGCGTGCGCCACAGGTCGTAGCCCTCGGGTGCGAGGATGCCGTCCTGGCGCATCGGCACCTCGTTGTAGGTGACGAAGTCCGGGCGCGGGGCGAGCACGGCGCGCACGTCGGCCTGGAACTTCCGGACGGTCATGGCCGTCTTGATGTTCGCCTGGACCATGATCACGTCCGGCGGGACCGTGTCGTCGGAGGCCTGCGCCGGGGTCGCCACGGTGCTCACGAGACCGCCGAGCCCGAGGGCGACGATCGTGGCCACGGCGGCGACCCGCCGCGGGGCCGAACGCCTGATGGTCTTCACGGTGTGCTGGGGGCTCACAAGCCGACTCCTGGTGCCTCGACGGGGACCCAGGATGCCCCCGGATTCCTTGATCACATCCATCACACCAGCAACATCCGCACCGCGGCAAGGCGTTCGCGCGAACTACAGTCGTGTAGTTCTCGGAGCCCGATTCCGACCCGCTCCGGGCCCCCGTCGCCTACCCGTGGCCGGCAATGCCGAGGGCGCGAGCGAGTGGGGTGGCGAGCCAGCGCGCGTAGTCGGGCGTCATGTGCTCGGAGTCGCGCATCGTGATGAAGTTGCCCACCACCGAGGGGCACACGCCGTCGGCGCAGAACCACTTGCGGGCGTCCACCACGCCCACACCCGCCTCTCGGGCGGCGGCGAACGACGCCTTCGCGACCCTGGTCGCCCGGGACTCGGGCTCGAATGCGCAGTCGCCGAGGTCCGGGTCGCCCTGGCTCAGGCAGACCCCGGTCTCCCGCGGCAGCTTGGGGGTGTTGCCCACGACGTACACGGCGCCGGCGTCGGGCTCGAGTCCCGCGAACTCGTCGCGGTAACCCGCCTGCAGCGTGCCCAGGTACTTGTCGAAGCTGCCGCTGGGCCCGACGACGTCGCCGCTGTCGGGATCCACGTAGCGGCCGTACGACGTCGACACCAGCACGTAGTCGGGGTGCATCGAGGCGACCTGCTCCCGGGCCCAGGCCTTGAAGTCCTCGCAGGCCCCCCACGGCCGGCCGGTCAGCCGGTCGATCTGCTCGAGCGCGTTGGCATTGCAGCCGCTGTAGACGAGCACGTACACCGTGTAGCCGTACTTGGCGCCCAGGGCCTCGACAGCGGGTGACAGCGCCCGCGCGTGGGAGTCGCCCAGGACGACGATCGTGCGGTCGGCGCCGGTGTCACCGATGGGACAGAGCTTGTGCGTCCCGGTGCGGTAGTCGCAGTCCCCCAGCGATGCCGTCTGCTGGCGCAGGCCCAGCAGGCGCGGCTGCAGCCGGCTCGGCACCGCGCGCCCCTCGCGGGCGGCGAGCGTCGACGCCTCGACGAGCGCGACGTAGGAGTCGTGGGCGAGCTTCCCGGACGGGTAGTCGGCGGTGGAGATGGCGGGTTCGTTGCCGAACTCCCCCAGCCGGTAACGCAGGGTCTGGTCGCTCGCGACCAGACCGACCGCGACCAGCGCCAGGCAGACCGGGTAGATGGCCAGCGCCCGGCTCGGGCGGCGCCAGGGCCGCCCGGTGCGGAACGGGGTCTCCACCCAGCGGTACGTCGCATAGCTCAGCGCGAAGATGAACGCGAGGGCCGCGACCTGGACGAGCAGCGAGCCGAAGCGGTGGGGACCGACGTGGCTGCGCAGCACGATGATCACCGGCCAGTGCCACAGGTAGAGCGAGTAGGACCAGTCCCCTACGCGCACGGCGGGCGTCGAGGAGAGAAGGCGGGCGACCGGGGTGCTCCGGCCGTGGCCACCGGCGAGGATCAGCGCCGCCGTGCCGAGCACCGGCAGCGCCGCGACGGCCCCCGGGAAGGGGGTGCTGGGCGTCAGCCACAGGGCCGCGGAACCGATCGCGACCAGGCCCAGCCAGGGCAGGAGCGCGGTGACGGCGGCCGGTGGGCGCCACCTCCCGGTGTTGAGCAACAGGGCGCAGCCCGCGCCGACGCCGAGCTCCCAGGCGCGGGCGAACGTGGAGAAGTACGCCGTGGTCGGTGAGTGGTACGTCGTCCACACCGACCAGGCGAACGACGCCACGACGATCAGTGCGAGCACCGCGACGGCCAGGCGGCGGCCCATCCCGCGTCCCCGGCGCAGGCCCCACGCCGCGCAGAGCAGCATGATCACGGGCCAGACCAGGTAGAACTGCTCCTCCACCGACAGCGACCAGTAGTGCTGGAGCGGGGACGGCGGCTCGCCCTGGGCGAAGTAGTCGGTGCCGACCATGGCGAACCGGACATTCGCGCCGAAGAGCGTGGCCCAGATGGCGTCGGTGATCACCGTCTGGGTCCGCAGCGCGGCCAGGAACAAGGTCGAGGCGGCCACCGTGCCCAGCGTGACCACCGTGGCCGCGGGCAGGATCCGCCGGGCCCGGCGCGCGTAGAACGCGACCAGCGACACCCGTCCGGAGCGGTCGACCTCGCGCGCCAGCAGGGAGGTGATCAGGAAGCCGGACACGACGAAGAAGACGTCGACGCCGATGAAGCCGCCCGAGAGGCCGTGGCCGCCCAGGTGGTGCACGATCACCAGCAGGACGGCGAGCGCGCGAATGCCCTGGATGTCGGGCCGGAAGGTCAGGTGCGGCCCGGACGCGTCGACGGGCTCTGCCGGCGGCTGTGCCCGCTGCTGGGGACGTTCCAGGGAGGCGGTCGGGTCACTCGACATGCGCGAGGGCACTGACGAAGATGTGGTCGCTGATCCGTTGCGCGGTCGAGGTCACATCCCGCCAGTATCCGCTCCAGGTGACGCCACTGCCGACCACCCAGTCGACGGGCATCGGCATCGGCGGCGGATGGCATCCGCCCGCCGTGCTGCCGCCGTTGGGCGAGGTCATGCCGGCCGGGGTGACCACGTGGCAGTAGAACTCGGCGCGGTCGTTCATGTCGCCGGTGGTGAGCACGGGCAGGCCGGTGGCCTGCAGCTCGCGGATCTTGGCGACGACGATCGCCTGGGCGTTGCGCCGCTCGACGAGGGCGCGACCGAGGCCGGGCGAGGGGTGGGTGTTGATGACGTAGAACTCCCGGCCGGTCGCCCGGTCCCGCAGGCGCAGGACGGGCTGGGGGCGGGGTCGCCCGACGAACGTGATCGTGAACTGGCTGCCGGACACGAACTCGAACAGGGCGGAGTTGTAGAGGATCGAGTTGTCGGTCTCCACGGTGCCCCAGGCGAAGCCGGGGTAGGCGGCGAAGCCGGTGCGGGCCTGCAGCGCGCGCAGCTGGTCGTCCTGGAGCTCCTGGGTCCCGAGGACCTGG
>JAOPXF010000059.1 GCA_025965295.1 Nocardioides sp. | reverse complement strand
TCCTCTGGATCAGCAGCTCCACCACGATCAGCGGCATCTCGACCTCGCTCGTCGACCTCGTCATCGGCTACAAGCTGTTCAGCGTCCCGGCGGCGTTCTACTACGGGCTCGTGCTCTGCTTCGTGCTGTGGTACCTGCTCCAGCACACCGCGCTCGGCATGCGGATGCTCTTCGTCGGCCGGGGACGCGATGTCGCCCGGCTGAGCGGCATCAAGGTCGGGCGCGTCCGCATGGGCGCCCTGGTGGGCTCCGCCGGCCTGGCCGGACTGGCCGGCACGCTGTACGCCGGCACCACCGGCTCCGCGGACCCGAGCTCGGGCACCTCGTTCCTGCTGCCCGCGTTCGCCGCGGTCTTCCTCGGCGCGACCACCGTGATCCCGGGCCGCTTCAACGCCTGGGGCGCGTTCATCGCCGTCTACTTCCTCGCCACCGGCATCACCGGGCTCCAGCTCCTCGGAGCGGAGAGCTTCGTGCAGCAGCTGTTCTACGGCGGGGCGCTGGTCATCGCCGTCTCCCTGGCCCAGCTGGCCCGGCGACGCGAGGCGCGCAGCGGAGGCAACGCGTCCTGATGGTGGCTCCGACGCTGCCGGTGGCGGACTGTCACAACGACCTGCTGCTCGGCGTCCTGCACCAGCGCGAGCGCGGCCTGTCAGACCCGTTCGGGGACTTCTGGCTGCCGCAGCTCCGGGCCGGGGGCGTGGTCTTGCAGGTGCTTCCGGTCTTCACCGAGGAGCAGCACGTGGGGGAGGGGGCGCTGCGGCGGAGCCTGCAGGTGCTCGAGGAGGCCCGCCGGCTGGCCGACGTACACGCCGCCGACGTGGTGATCTGCGAGCGCGGCGACCAGATCCGCCCCGCGATCCAGAGCGGCCGCATCGCGCTCGTCCTCGCCCTGGAGGGATGCGAGCCGGTCGGCCACTCCCTGGAGCTGCTGGACACCTTCCACCGCCTCGGGGTGCGCATCGCGTCGATGACCTGGAACCGGCGCACGATGATGGCCGACGGAGTCGGTGAGCAGGATGCCGGCGGCCGCCTGACGACGCTGGGGCTTGAGGCGGTGTCGGAGATGGAGCGCCTCGGCATGCTCGTCGATGTCAGCCACCTCTCGGAGGCGGGCTTCTGGCACCTGGCGTCGGTCGCCACGAGGGCCTTCGTCGCCAGCCACTCCTCCTGCCAGGCACTCCAGGCGCACCCGCGCAACCTGACCGACGACCAGATCCGCGCCGTGGCCGACAGCGGCGGCTTCGTGGCGATCAACGGCTTCGGGCCGTTCCTGTCCGACGCCGCCACGGTCGACTCGTACCTGGCCCACGTCGGGCACGCCGTCTCGCTGGTGGGTCCCGAGCGGGTCGCGCTCGGCCTGGACTTCATGCGCGACCTCGTCGACGCGGTCGACCCCGTGCTCGGCGGTGCGATGGTCGACCCGGACGCGCTGCCCTGGGTCGAAGGCCTCGAGCGGCCCGCGGACCTGGCCGCGCTCGCGGCGCGGCTCGAGGACGTGCTGGGCCCCCAGGCGGGCCGGCAGGTCTGCGCCGACACGGTCATCGACACCCTGATGCAGCACCTGGACCCCGCGCGCTGAGTCAGGCACCGGCGTGAACACATCGAGCGCGTTCGCTCAGGCGTCGCCGTGCCCGAGGCTGCTGGACAGCTCGCGGTGGGCGGCGGCCTGGTCGAGGAGGGTCTGGGCCTTGGTCTCGAAGATCTCGACGGCGTCGGCGCCGGCGGCGAACCGCATCGGCGGCTCGTCGAGGGCGACGAGCTGGACCAGGGCGTCAGCGAGCTTGGCGGGATCGCCGCCCTGCCTGCCGTCCATGCCCTGCCAGCCCGCGATCGTGGCGCGGGTGCGCTCCGCGTAGTCCGCGGTGGACGGCTCGGCGTAGCTGGTCGACCGGGCGCTGAGGAGCTCGGTGCGGAAGATCCCGGGCTCGACCAGCATCGTCTTGATGCCGAATGGTGCTACCTCGGTGCTCAGGGCCTCCGTGAACCCTTCGACGCCGAACTTCGAGGCGGCGTACGCCGTGAGGAAGTCACCGGTCGAGGCGATGCCCGCGGTCGAGGAGATGGTCACGACCAGACCGGAGCGCTGGGCACGCATCTGCGGGAGTGCGGCGCGGGTGACGTTGACCGGCCCGAAGAGCGTGGACTCGATCTGGGCACGGAAGTCCTTCGGGGTCATCTCCTCGAAGAACCCGGCGTAGAAGCTGCCGGCGTTGTTCACCACGACGTCGAGGCGGCCGAAGCGCTCGACCGCGGCCGCGACGGCGGACTCGGCGGCCCCGGGGTCGGTGACGTCGAGGGGAACCGCGAGGAGGTCGTCGTGCTCACCCAGTGCGGTCGTGACACTGGCGGCGTCGCGGGCGGTGCCGACGACCGCGTGGCCCGCGGCGAGTGCAGCCCGGGTGATGTCGATGCCCATGCCGCGCCCTGCGCCGGTGATGAGCCAGACCTGCTTGTCAGTCATGTGGGGTGTCCTTCAATCGTGTGCCTTCGCTGTCGGCGTTCACGCAACCACCGGGGTCGGGTGGGTGGGAGTCCCGCTTGAAGGGTGCACCAGCAGGGCACCCCACCCGCTCCGGACCGGACGTAGCGTGGGTCGGGTGGACAACAGAGCCGAGATCCGTGAGTTCCTGATGTCACGGCGCGCCAAGATCACCCCCGCCGAGGCCGGTCTCCCGCCGGCCGGGCGCCGCCGGGTGCCCGGGCTCCGTCGGATCGAGGTCGCGATGCTTGCCGGCGTCAGTGTCGAGTACTACTCCCGCCTCGAACGCGGCGACGCCTCCGGGGTCTCCGAGAGCATCCTGGATGCCATCGCTGGCGCCTTGCAGCTCGACGACGCCGAACGACGCCATCTTCTTGACCTGGTCCGGACGTCCGGTGCGACCCGGCCGCCCCGGCGCCGTACCACGGTCCCGCGGGTCCGGCCCACCCTCCAGCATGTGCTCGATGCCATCACCGCTGCACCCGCGATCGTCCACGACGGACGCCTGAACCACCTGGGCGGCAACGCACTCGGGAGGGCACTGTTCTCACCGTTCTACGCCACTGGCGACGATCAACCCAACAGTGCCCGCTACACCTTCCTCGACCCCCGAGCGTCGGAGTTCCTTCGTGACTGGGGCAAGGCGGCCGACGACACCGTCGCGATCCTGCGCGCTGAAGCCGGCCGCGACCCCTATGACCGGAACCTGTCCGACCTGATCGGCGAGCTCTCCACCCGCAGCGAGGAGTTCCGGATGCGGTGGGCCTCCCACGACGTCCGCATCCACGCCACCGGCACCAAGCGACTCCACCACCCGGTGGTCGGCGACCTCGACCTCTCCTACGAGTCGTTCCCGGCGCCCGACCAGGGTCAGAACCTCCTCGTCTACGTCGCCGAACCCCACAGCCCCTCTCACGATGCGCTCAACCTGCTCGCCAGCTACGCCGCCACCCACCACCGCGAAAGCGTCGACGAAGCACCCGGTGCAAGCCGAGAAGGCTGACCGCTTCGACAACGAGCGATCCGCTTCCGACACGCGTGAGCCGATATGCGCGAGCTCGGTCGTACTTCGGGTGATCTCTTCGTGTCATCTGCGATCGATTGGCTCCGAAGGGGACAGCCGTCGACCGAGGCTCTGTTGTGTCGCGGTGCCCCAGCGGGTGGGCACCGGACTTCGACGGAAAGGCTCAACATGCGCAACTCTTCGAAGCTTGCCCTCGCGCTGGTGACTGCTGGGGTCATCGCCGCCGGCGCTTCGGCGTACACGGCGACCAGCACGATCGACCAGGCGGCGGTGCACGTCGGTTCGGTGGCACAGTCGGTCAGCGGTGCGACCATCACGAACGTCGTGCATTCCTACACTCCAGCAACCGACACGACGACGGCCATCTCGGCCAAGGCCGAGGAGCTTCTGTCCACGACTGCTGGCGTGGTTCAGGTCTCGATCAACGGCGGTGCTCTGGAGGCGTGCACGGTCAGCCAGACCGATGTGGACGAGGACGGCGTCGACGACGGTGCGACGGACTACAGCGACATCGCGTGCGACATCGCTGACACGAGCAACGTGACCAGCGTCCGCTTCGTCGTCAACGGCTGATGCCCCTGTCTGGGGAGCGGCCTCACCGTCGCTCCCCAGACGTCGGGCGCACATCATGCGCAAGTGTGGAGCCGCGGTCTCCGGCATCGTCCTGATCGTCGTGATCGTCGGTTCCATCGCGTTTCTCCGGGGCAGCCTGGCCATGGTGGAGACCCACGGGAACAGCATGTCACCGAGGATCACCACCGGCGACCTGGTGATCGTGGCCAGGCAGTCGACCTATCACCAGGGCGAGGTCGTCGCCTATCACAGCCGCGAACTGCGAGAGGTCGTGCTCCACCGGATCAAGGCGATCCAGCGCGGCCACTACACCTTCCGCGGGGACCACAACGACTTCGACGACGCCGAGCAGCCCGAGGCCGGTCAGCTGATCGGCCGCGAGGTGATCCACATTCCCGCTGGCGGTGTCTGGCTCGACCGCCTGGAAGCGCCGCACACCCTCGCCCTCGTCGGCTTCATGTTCGTGGTCGGTGGCGGGAGCGCGGCTAACAAGAGAAGAAGACGGAGGAAGCGACCCATGGCTCAACATGCGCGACCCGCGACGAATCCGCGCCGGCTCGCCGGTTGGTCCCGGACATCGGTCGCGGTGGCGCTGGTGGCGAGCGTCGTCAGCCTGGCGGGTGTCGCACTGTCGGGCCTGGCCTGGACAACGCCCACGACTCAACCAGGATCATCGTCCTCAGGCGCCGTGGCCAGGCTCACGTTCTCGTATCG
>JAOPXF010000492.1 GCA_025965295.1 Nocardioides sp. | reverse complement strand
AGCACCACCAGCGGCCGGTGGCGCAGCAGCGCCAGCGCGGCGTCTTCCTCGGTGGTCGAGCCTGTCGAGACCACGTCGCCCGTCAGCGTCATCGGGCGTAGCGCAGCTCGGCCCGGGCGCGTGCCTTGGCCGCCTCGACGTCGCGGTCCTTGGGCGGCGCCGTGGTGACCAGGTCGTCGAGCAGGTGCTGGGTCAGGTGCGCGATCTCGCGGACCGCCTGGTCGAAGACCGCCTGGTTGGCCTGGGACGGCTTGGTCGTCCCGCTGACCTTGCGGACGTACTGCAGCGCGGCCGCCGTGACCTCGTCGCGGGTCGCGGGCGGCTCGAAGTTGTTGAGGGGGCGGATGTTCCGGCACATGTGCCCGACTTTACGTCGCTCTGGGAGCATGACCGCATGGCTGACTCTCGTGACCTGGACATCGTGCTCTTCGGGGCGACCGGCTTCACCGGAGGCCTGACCGCGGAGTACCTCGCCGAGCACGCGCCCGCCGGGCTGCGCTGGGCCCTCGCCGGCCGCAACCCAGAGAAGCTGGAGCGGGTCCGCGACCGCCTCGTGCGGATCGACCCGGCGCTCGCCGACGTCGAGCTGCTGCACGCCGACGTCGCCGACCCGGCCTCGCTGGCCGCGGTGGCCGCGCGGGCGAAGGTGGTCATCACGACGGTCGGCCCGTACCTCACCTTCGGCGAGCCGCTGGTCGCCGCGTGTGCCGAGGCCGGGACCGACTACGTGGACCTGACCGGCGAGCCGGAGTTCGTGGACCGCATGTACGTCGCGCACCACGCCACCGCCGAGCGCACCGGTGCCCGGATCGTGCACGCCTGCGGCTTCGACTCGATCCCGCACGACCTCGGCGCGATGTTCACGGTGCAGCAGCTCGGCGCCCAGGGTCCCGTGACCGTGCGCGGCGTGGTCCGCGCCAGCGGGATGTTCTCCGGCGGCACCTTCCACTCGGCGATGACCGCGATGTCGCGGGCCCGCCAGATGAAGCAGGCGTCCGCCGAGCGCCGCCGCGCCGAGCCGCGCGCCGGTCGCTCGAAGGCCGTCGCGGGCAGGCCGCACCGCGACTCGGCGCTCGGGCTCTGGCTGCTGCCGATGCCGACCATCGACCCTCTGGTGGTGGCCCGGAGCGGTGCCGCGATCGCGTCGTACGGACCCGATTTCCGGTACTCCCACTACGCCGGCACCAAGACCCTGCGCTACGCCGCCGGTGGCGCCGCCGGCGTCGCCTCGATCGCGCTGGCCGCCCAGGTGAAGCCGCTGCGCAACCTGCTGCTGGGCCGCATCAAGCAGGGCGACGGGCCGGATGCCAGCCGCCGCGAGAAGTCGTGGTTCACCGTCGACTTCGTCGGCGAGGGCGACGGCCGCACCATCCACACCCGCGTGTCCGGTGGGGACCCGGGCTACGGGGAGACGTCCAAGATGCTCGCCGAGTCGGCGCTGTCGCTGGCCTTCGACGACAACCCCAGGACCGCCGGCCAGGTCACCACCGCCCAGGCGATGGGAGACAACCTGCTGGCCCGGCTGCAGGCGGCCGGCATCACCTTCCAGGTCGTCGACTGACAGCTACGGGGGGCAAACGCGCCCGTAGACAGTCGATCCGGGCGAAATCCGGGGCGTTTGCCCCCCTGAACTGTGAGTGGCCGCGAACCGCAGGCAGCCGAGCACCCAGTCGGGATCGTGCATGACCTGCCGCCAGGTGAAGCGCAGCACGGTCCACCCGCTCAGCACCAGGCTGGTGTAGCGCCAGCAGTCGCGCTCGTGCGCCTCGCGGCCCGTGTGGAACTCCCACGAGTCGGCCTCCAATGCGAGGCGGCGCCCGACGTCGACGAGATCCGGGTGGACCACGACGCCGGGCAGCGACACCGGGTGCTGCGGCACGACGTCCAGACCCGCGCGGACGGCGTGGCCGCGCAGCATCGACTCGAAGGCGTTGGCGGCGCGCCCGTCGGCCGCCCCGGCCACCGCGCGGACCGCCGCCGACCCCTTGCCGCGGACTCCAGCTGCCGCGAGCTGCAGCTCGTCGAGGTCGACGGCTCGGTGCCGCAGCGCCGAGTCCGCCACCGCGAGCGCGGGCCCGAACGCGAGGCGGCGGCCGCAGTCGACGACCGTCCGTAGGGGCGTGGTGACGGGACCGGGCTCACCCTCGAGCGAGGCCCAGAAGAGCTGGGTGCCGCGCCGGTCGCGGACCTCGCGGTTGCGCGGCACGGTCACCCACGGGTGGGTGGGTGAGAACGCGACCTCCCACCCGTGGAGCTGCGCGGCCGAGAGGTGCGAGACGACGCCGCCCAGACGTGCCGCCGAGACGAGCGCCTGTTCGGCGCCGGGGAGGACGACGATGCCGCGCCGAACCCGGCGGACGCGTCCGGCGAGGAGTGCGCCACGCAGCAGCCCGGGCGTCGTCAGCCCGAGCAGGGTCGCCGTGTCCGCGACGCCGCCGAGCCGTTCGAGTGCCTCCACCGGATCCATGGACGGGTCCTACCCAGGTCTGCGCCGTCGGCCGGGTTTTCCACAGGGGCTCGGTCCCGTCTCCACGAGAAGTCGGTTGGGGCGCCGCGACCCGACCGGAACAATGACCGGCGTGGACGAAGTCGAGGTGGTGGTGGCGCACAGCGAGCGCGCGACCCTCCGGGTGGGTGAGGTGTTCCTGAAGGTCGACGCCGACCGGACGCGGACCGACCGAGAGGTCGAGGCGATGGGGCTGGTGCCGGTCCCGACGCCGCGGGTCCTGTGGCGTCGGCCGCCTGTGCTCGCGCTCGCCGCGCTCCCGGGGACGGCACTCGGCCACCTCGGCGAGCCGTCGACCGCCTCGAGGGCGGCGTGGACCGCGGCGGGTGCCGCCGTACGGCGACTGCACGACGCACCCCTGCCGCCCTGGCCGGCGCCGCGGGTCTCGGGGCGGGCCGAGAGGCTCGCCAGCGAGTGCGCCTGGCTCCTCGCGAACGACGTCCTCTCGCGCGACCTGGTCGAGCGCAACCGCGAGATCGCCGAGGTCGCGCTCCGGCCGAGGGCACCCGTCTTCACCCACGGCGACCTGCAGGTCGACCACGTGTTCGTCGACGGGGACCGGGTCACCGGCGTGATCGACTGGTCCGAGGCGGGCCGGGGCGACGGCACGTTCGACCTCGCCAGCCTGACGCTCGGCCACCCCGAGCGCCTGGGCGACGTCCTCGCCGGCTACGGCGAGGTCGACCTCGACGCGGTCCGCGCCTGGCAGTCGTTCCGCTGCCTGACCAACATCCGCTGGCTGACCGAGCACGGCTTCGACCCGTCCCTGCCCGGGTGCGAGATCGACGTCCTCAAGGCCCAGGTGTGAGGGGCTACGGCGCCAGGGTCTCGCTGCCGCTCGCCGGGCAGTCGCCCAGGACCGGGGCGTCGAGGTCGATCGTGCTCGGCATGCCGAGCTTGGAGCGCACCTCGAACCGGCCCCCGTCGTCGGCGACGGCGTCGAAGCCGTTGTAGCCACCGGGGATGTCCAGCTGGTCGGTGACGTCGAACCCGTGTGTCTCCAGGACGCCCGCAACCGCGTCGCGCACCTCCGGCCACCCGACCTCCTCGCCGAAGACGACGGCGAGTTCGTAGCGCGCGGAGGAGTACGCGCAGCCGTCGCGCTCCGAGTCGAACCAGACGGTCTCGGGCCCCACGCGCCGCGCCTGCGTGCCGGCCACGCCGGCCACCTCGTCGGCGACGTCGCGGACCAGGGGCCCGTAGGTCTGCCGGGCCCGGTCCACCGCGACGGTCGGGTCGGCGTACGACGGCTCGGGCGGGTCGTCGCCGGTGCACGCGCCGAGGGCGACGACCGCGATGAGCGACGTCGCGAGGCCGAGCCGGCGGCTACTCATCGGCGGCCCGGAACGACAGGGTCACCTCGCCGCGCCGACCGGACGCCAGGTGGACCTGGTCCAGCGTCAGGGTCCCGACGCCCAGCAGGTCCTCGCTCTGGCCCTCGACGAGGTCGACCCGCTTGCCGGTGCTGGCGTCCCTGATCTCGAGCCGCGCCTTGCGCTCGCCCTGGTGCTCACCGACCCGCATGATCCCCACCCTCACCCCGCCGAAGCTCGGCTGGGAACCCTGCTCGGCGCGGACGGTCCGGGACATCTCAAGGCCTCGCGATGCTGTAGGTGGTGTCGAAGCTCTCGTGAAACTCGTCCTCGGTCAACCACAGGTCGCCACTTCGGTGGTGCCCCTCGAAGTCTCCGCCGTCGGGTCCCCACGGGTTCACGACGTGGACCTCGGGCTCACCGTCGCCGTCGTGGTCCTCGACGCGGTCGATGATGTAGGCGTGGTCGGGCACCACGTTGTCGTCGTCGATGCTCGTGTCGAACGGGTTGATCCAGGAGTCGCTGTCGGCCTCCGTGGAGACCACGTGGATCCGTCCGTCGTCGATCCCGTCCCGGATGTCGTCGATGCTCATGTCTCCGTCGGAGTCGACGTCGCGACCGGTGACCATGCTCAGTCCGCGGGCGATGCTGTCGGCGTCGATGTCGCCGTAGGAGCCTCCGGCGTACGAGGCGGCCGCCTTCTCGTAGACCGACAGCCAGGACGGGGAGCCATCCCCGCTGTTGCGGACGCCGTCGTCGATCACCGAGGCGTCCACCCGCACCTCCACCTCGTCGCCGTCGTCGTAGAGCGTCACCGTGTAGCTGCCGTCGGGGTTGTAGTGGATGTGGTCGCGGATCCAGTCGGGGTCGGCCGCGCCCACCGCGCCCGCGGAGGCGATGAACCAGCAGTCGCCGATCTGACCCTGCATGATCGCGCTGAGGTCGAACGCGGAGTCGTCCAGGCTCACGGGACCGTCGAGCCAGTCGTGCGCGCCCTTGCCGCCGGGGTCGGCCACCTCGTCCTCGCCGTCGCTGAACGACTCGTGCGGAAGCGCCCACAACAGCGTGGTGTCCAGCTCGGTCGCCCGGCGGAGCACCTGCTCGATCCGGCTCACCAGTGCGTCGCGGACGATCACGCGCTGCTCGGTGTGGTTCTCGGCTGCACGCAGGGACACGAACTCCTCCGGAGGGGACACGTCGGTGACGGTGCCGTCGCCGGCGATGCTGAAGTCCTGTGCCCGCGCATCGGTGTCGATCTCGTCCACGGCCCGCTTGATCGCCGCGACCTCGCTGCTCGCGTCGAAGACCGCGCGCTCGAAGGCGCCGGCCCCCTCCAGGTGGGTGCTCATCTGCCCGACGAGGCCGGCCTTCCGCCAGCCCGCGAAGACGGCCGACAGTCCGGTCCACGAGTCGGGCACGCCGGAGGCATCCAGCTCGTCGCGGGCCTTCTCGAGGGTGTTGAGGTCGCCGCGCAGCTCGGTGCCCGCCGAGGAGACGCCGGCCGGGTTCCAGCTGCGCAGGTCGCCGTAGGTGGCCATCAGGGTCCGCCGAGCAGGCCGCCGAAGAGGCCGCTCACGCCGCTGTCGGTGGCGGCGCCCTCTCGGCTGGTGGTGGCGACACCGTCGGCGAAGCCCTCCGCCGCGTCGGCCCAGCCGCGGATGCCGGCTTCCCACAGGCCGGCGAGCTCCGGGAGGTACGCCGCGACGCTGGTGCCGGGCAGCGCGGCGGCGAGCGTGTGCAGCGCGTCGGCCCCGTCGGCGCCGCGCGCCTTGCCGGCGGCG
>JAOPXF010000467.1 GCA_025965295.1 Nocardioides sp. | reverse complement strand
TCGTGTCGCGCACGAACGCCTCGTAGAGCACGACCTGCTCGCGCGTAAGGGTCAGCGGGTGGTCGGTCTCGGTCTTGGGCGGCTGCTCGGGGGCGATGCCGGGGTCGGACTTGCGTCGGCGCAGCAGGAACGGCTCGACGAGGTCGCCGAACTGGCGGGCCTTGGTGGGCTCGTTGCCCGACTCGATCGGCCCCGCCCAGGCCTTGCGGAAGGCGCCGCGGCTGCCGAGCAGGCCCGGCGTCGCCCAGTCGAGGATGGCCCAGAGCTCGGAGAGGTTGTTCTCGACCGGGGTGCCGGTGAGCGCCACCCGGGCGGTGCTCGGGATCGCCCGGAGCCCCCGGGCCGTGGAGGACCGGGCGTTCTTGACGTGCTGCGCCTCGTCGGCGACCACCAGGTCCCACGGCACCGTCGCCAGCGTCTCGTGGTCGCGCCGCATGGTGCCGTAGGTCGTGAGCACGAACCCCCCGGGCCCGCCGCCGGGCTCGTCGAGACCGCTCAGGTCGCGCTGCGCGCCGTGGAAGCGGCGTACGGCGACGCCGGGGGCGAAGCGCTCGATCTCGGCCTCCCAGTTGCCGAGCAGGCTGGCCGGGCAGACGACCAGGACCGGGCCGGTGCGGCCCTCGGCCACCCGGTGCAGGTGCAGGGCGATCAGCGTGACGGTCTTGCCGAGCCCCATGTCGTCGGCGAGGCACGCGCCCAGACCGAGTGAGGTCATCTCGGCGAGCCAGGTCAGCCCCTGGAGCTGGTAGTCGCGCAGCGTCGCGGTCAGCGCGACGGGGGCGGGGACGGGCGCGCGGGTCGCGGCGGCGAGCAGCTGCTCGCGGACCCTGAGCAGGCTGGCTCCCACGATCACCTGCTCGTTGTGCTCGTCCACCTGGGTGACCCCGGTCAGGGTGGCCGCGATCGCCTGGCCCGGCCTGACCGTGCGGACCAGCCGCTTGCGGGCCTTCTTGGCGATCGCGGGGTCGATGACGGTCCAGCTGCCGCGGAGCTTGAGGACCGGGGCGGCCGAGGCCGCCAGCTGGTCCATCTCGTCCTCGGTGAGCGGGTCGCCGTGCAGGGCGATCTGCCAGTTGAACGCGAACATCGCCTCGGGGCCGAACAGCCCGTCGTGCAGGGGCGCCTCCCGGGCCTGCGGGGTGCGGGGACGGGTGCGGTCGAGGACGGTCGCCGCGGTCAGGTCGCGGCCGAGGCTGCGCGGCCAGAGCACGTCGACCCCGCGCTCCTTGAGGGCGCCCACGCCGTCCTCGAGCAGGCTGACCAGCTCGTCGGTGTCGAGGGTGATCTCGTCGGGCACCCGTAGCTCGAGCAGCCGGTCGAGCACCGGCCACGCGTCGGCGGCGGCCCGCAGCGCGATGCTCGCGTGGGTGCGGGCCCGGTCGCCGAAACCGTGGCCGGCCTCCCGACCGGTCTCGGTCCAGAGCAGCGCCGCGTCGCAGACGTGCAGCGGGTTGCGCTCGTCCTGGACCTGGAGGACCAGGCGCACCGAGCCGGCGACGAGCTCCTCCTCGTCGGCCTCGACGCGGAGGGACACCGTGACCAGCTGCGGGCGCTCGTCGGGGGCGCCGCCGAGGTGCCGCTCGATGCGGGCCTGCAGCCGGGCCGCGAAGTCCGCCGACCCGGCGGAGGTCGCCCGCGTCGGGACCGGTGCGGTGCCGCGGGTCGGGCTCGGGCGCCGGTGCGGTCTCCCCGAGGTCGGCGCGCTGCGCGGCATCGCGTCGGCGACCGCGTCGAGCACCTGGCGGACCAGCCGCTCGGCGGTCTCGGCGTCGAGGTCGTCACGGTCACCGGCCCGGGCCAGCATCGCGACCCGGTCGCGGTCGGCGCTGTCGAGGGGCGTGACCCGCCAGCTGCGCGCGTCGGCGGCGGGCTCGAACTTGCCGGCCGCCACCAGCCGCATCGCCAGCAGCGCCGCCCCCGAGAGCAGGCCGACGCTGGGGTGCAGGTCGTCGCGGGCGTGTGCACGGGTGAGCACCGGGAGAGCGGCCCGGATCGGGAGCGCGACCGTGCGTCGCTCGTCGGTGAACTCGACCACGCTCTCGCGGGGCGGGTCCGCGGCCCGGAACGTGGCCGGGCCGGTGACGGGCACGAAGCTCACGCGGTTGGCCTCCCAGGTGCGCTCGCGGGACGGGACTCCGACGCTAACGCCCCGGGCCGACAGTTCGTTCCGGCGGGACCACGACCTAGGCTCGGCGCATGAGCATCCTCGACACCCCGATCGCGCGTCTCGACGGCACCCCCGCCACCCTCGGCGAGATCGCCGGCGGCGGCCCCGCCCTGCTCGTCAACGTGGCGAGCAAGTGCGGCCTGACCCCGCAGTACACCGGCCTGGAGAAGCTGCAGGAGGAGTACGCCGACCGCGGGTTCAGCGTCGTCGGCATCCCCTGCAACCAGTTCGGCGGCCAGGAGCCCGGCTCGTCGGAGGAGATCGCCGAGTTCTGCTCCGCGACGTACGGCGTGACCTTCCCGATGACCGAGAAGATCGACGTGAACGGCGACGACCGCCACGACATCTACCTGAGCCTCGTCGAGACGCCGAACGAGCAGGGCGTCGACGGCGACATCACCTGGAACTTCGAGAAGTTCCTCGTCGACGCCGACGGCCGGGTCGTGGCCCGCTTCAACCCCCGCGTCGAGCCGGAGGACGCCCAGCTGGTGGCGGCGATCGAGGGCGTGCTGGCCTGAAGCGGGAGTGACGGACCCCACTCGTCCGAGAGACGAAAGTAGGGGTGCGCCCTGTCGGCGGCCGTCACTAGCCTCGGTGGGGGAGCACCGACACCACCGACCAGACCTCCAGCGCCGGGCCCGAGAGCGGCGACCGCCTCGACAAGGGGGTCCTCCTCGTCGCCGGCGTGGTCGTCCTCGGCGCCATCATGTCGATCCTCGACATCACGGTGGTCTCCGTCGCCCTCAACACCTTCCAGCGCGATTTCGACGCGACCTCCGCGGAGGTCGCGTGGACCATGACCGGCTACACCCTGGCCCTGGCCAGCGTGATCCCGCTGACCGGCTGGGCGGCCGACCGGTTCGGCACCAAGCGCCTCTACCTGCTGGCCGTGCTGCTCTTCGTGGCCGGCTCCGCCCTGTGCGCCGCGGCCACCTCGCTCGAGATGCTCGTCTCGTTCCGGGTCCTGCAGGGCCTGGGCGGCGGCA
>JAOPXF010000430.1 GCA_025965295.1 Nocardioides sp. | reverse complement strand
ACCTCGCACCTGGGCGCCGCCTACGAGGCCGCCTGGCTGGCCTGCCGGGTGCTGGCCGACGACGGGGGTGAGGCGGCCCTCGTCCGCTTCTACGAGGCCGTGAACCGCGGCCGGCCGGTCGGGGCGGCGCTGCGGTCGATGTTCGGGCTGACCCGCCAGGCGTTCACGCGGCAGTGGCGGGAGCGGCTGTCAGACTTGGCGGCGTGACGTCACCCGACCGCCGTACCGCCCTCGTCGTCACCCTCGTGGGCGGCGTCGCCTTCGTCGTGGTGGCGCTCTGGCTGGTCCCGTGGCACCCGGTCCCCGGAGGGACCCCGGCGCCCGCGCCGGCCGCGTCGGTCTTCACCCCCGAGCAGATCCAGCGCGCCGAGGACTACAGCCACTGGGCGCGGCTCTGGAGCTGGAGCTCGCTGGCGGTCTCGCTGGTGGTCGCCTGCTGGTTCGGGTTCACGGGGCTCGGACGCCGCCTCACCGACCGGCTCCGCGGGCCCTGGTGGGTGCGCGTGGTCCTCACTGTGGCGGTGCTCTCGCTGGTCGGCCGGCTGGTCACCCTGCCGTTCGGCGTGCTGCTGCGCCGCGAACAGCTCGACCGGGGGCTCAGCAACCAGTCGTGGGCCGGGTTCGCGTCGGACCTGGCGCTGGGCCAGCTGGTCGGGATCGTGACGACGTCCCTCGCGCTGGTCGTGCTGGTCGCGTGCGCCCGCCGCTGGCGGCGAGCCTGGCCGGCGGTCGCGGGTGCCCTGCTCGGCGTCCTTGTCCTGGTCGGCTCGTTCGTCTACCCGGTGCTGGTCGAGCCGCTCTTCAACACGTTCACGCCGCTGCGAGACGGCCCCCTCCGCACCCAGATCCTGCGCCTCGCCGACCGGGAGCACGTGCCTGTCGACGACGTGCTGGTCGCCGACGCCTCCCGGCGTACGACGACCCTCAACGCCTACGTGTCCGGCTTCGGCAGCACCCGTCGGGTCGTGGTCTACGACAACCTGGTCGACGACCTGCCCGAGGACGAGGCGCTGTCGGTCGTGGCCCACGAGCTCGGGCACGCGCGCCACGGCGACGTCGTGACCGGGTCGGTCCTGGGCGCGGCCGGCGGGGTGTTCGGCGCCGGGCTGCTCGCGGTGCTCGTGGGCACGATCGGGTCGCGCCGCCGGGTGACGATGGCCGACCCGGCGGTCGTGCCCCTGGTGCTCGCGCTGGTCGCGCTGGGCACGCTGGCGGCGAGCCCGGTGCAGAACGCCGTCAGCCGGCAGATCGAGACGCGGGCCGACGTCGACGCCCTCGAGGCCACCCACGACCCGGACGCGTTCGTCAGGATGCAGCGCGAGCTGGCCCTGCGCTCGCTGGCCGACCCGACCCCGCCCGCCTGGTCACAGCTCTGGTTCGGCAGCCACCCGACGACGCTCACCCGGATCGCGATCGCCAGGCGCTTCGACCAGCCTTCCTAGCTGCAGGTCGCCGAGGTGCCGCTGCCGGTCTTGACCGCGTCACAGGTGTCCTGGAACAGGCCCTGGATCTGGTCGCCGAGCGCGAACACGATGACGACGATCAGGGCGGCGATGCCGCCCACGAGCAGCCCGTACTCGACAGCGGAGGCGCCGCGCTCGTCCCTCCTGGCGACGCGGGCCCCGAGGAGGATGCGGAGGTAGTCGACCATGTCTGTGTCTCCCTTGAACTGATCGAGAGCTGCTGGTGCCGGAACCCGAGAGGCGCGACGCCCGAGGACGTCGCGGACCAGCCTCACCGGTCGCGGGCTACTCCGGAGACGGGTGTCCGACTACTTCGGAGTAGTCATTTGTGACTACTCCGGGTCGCCGATCGGAGGATGCTCAGCGCTCCGGGGGTCGGAGGCTCGACAGCAGCCCGATCCGCATCGCGGTCACCAGGGCCTGGGCGCGGTTGCCGACGCCGAGCTTCTGGTAGATCCGGGCGATGTGCGTCTTCGCCGTCGACTCGCTCATGAAGAGCCGCTCGGCGATCGTGGTCGCCGCCAGTCCGTCGGCGAGCAGCACCAGCACCTGGTGCTCGCGCTCGGAGAGGCGCGTGGGGCCGGCGGTGGTGCGCCGCATCAACGCGCCACCGAGGCCGGCGCAGACGAACGAGCGCGGGGCGACGGCGGCGTGCCGGGCGGCCCGGACCACCTCGGCCGAGGGGGCGTCCTTGCCGACGAACCCCGAGGCCCCGGCCTCCATCGCGGCGAAGATCTGCTCGTCCCCCGAGTGCATGGTCAAGATGACCAGGCCGGTGGCGGCGCTGCTGCGGCGGACCGACCGGACGATGTCGAGCCCGGTGCCGTCCTGGAGCTGCAGGTCGGCGACGACGACGTCGGGCCGCAGCGCGTCGTACGCCGCCAGCGCCTCGCTCACGCTGCCCGCGCAGCCGACGATGGTCAGGTCGGCCTCGAGCTCGAAGACACCCGCCAGCCCGTCGCGGATCAGCTCGTGGTCGTCGACGAGGAGGATGCGGATCGAGTCACTCATGAGACAACTCTTTCAGTCTGAGGCCGTGTCGGGAAGAGGATCCAAA
>JAOPXF010000404.1 GCA_025965295.1 Nocardioides sp. | reverse complement strand
GGTGCCGGCGACGGCGACGCCGGCGGCACCGGCTGCCACCCCGAGCATCTTGCGGGCGAGGGTCATGCGGGGTCTCCTCTATCGTGGTGGCGCCGAGTGAACCGCCCGCCGATTCGGGTCACGATCTCGTAGGAGATCGTGCCGCAGGCCTCGGCCCAGTCCTGCGCGGTGGGCTCCCCGGAGTGACCGGGGCCGAAGAGCACGACCTCGTCGCCGGCGGCGGCCTCGTCGCCGGACAGGTCGACGACGAACTGGTCCATGCAGATCCGGCCGCGCACCGGCCGTCGCTTGCCGGCCACCCAGGCCTCGGCGACGTTGCCGGCGTGCCGGAGCACCCCGTCGCCGTAGCCGGCCGGCACCAGGCCGACGGTCGTGTCGCGGTCGGCAACCCAGGTGTGGCCGTAGGAGACGCCGGCCCCGGCCCCGATCGACTTGACCATCGCCAGCGACGCGCGGGCGGTCATCGCCGGCACCAGACCGAGGTCGGGGGTGTGGCCGGGCGCGGGGTCGAGGCCGTACGACGCGAGCCCGCACCGCACCAGGTCGAAGCGGGAAGAGGGTCGCAGGATCGCGGCGGCGGAGTTCGCCAGGTGCCGCACCTCGGGCCGCAGCCCCGCAGCCTCGGCCGTTTCGAGGGCGTCCCGGAAGGCCCGCTCCTGGGCGTCGTTGGCGGGGTGGTCGGGCTCGTCGCTGCACGCGAAGTGGGACCAGATGCCGCTGACCCGCCAGTGGCCGGCCTCCTCACCGGCCCTGGCCGCAGCGACCAGGCCGGGCCAGTCGGCGGCGGTGGCGCCGCCGCGGGACAGCCCGGTGTCGATCTTGAGCTGGAGGCGAGCCGGCCGACCGGCCTGCCGCACCCCGTCGGCGATCTCGTCGAGCTCGGCGATCGAGTAGGCCGTCACGTCGACGTCCTCCGCGACCGCGGCCGCGTAGTCCTCACCCGGCACGGCCAGCCAGCACAGGACCCGCCCGGTGTCCCCCGCGGCGCGCAGCGCCAGCGCCTCGTCGAGGGTGGCGACGCCGAGCCACTCGGCCCCGCCCGCCCGGGCCGCGCCGGCCGCCTGGGTCAGGCCGTGGCCGTAGCCGTCGGCCTTGACGACCGCCATCATCGCCGTCGAGACCAGCTCGCGCAGTGTGGCGACGTTGTGCCGGATCGCCGCCAGGTCGACGACGATCTCGGCACGCGCGACCGGCGGGGGGCTCATGCGACCCGATTCTTCCATCACCGGGATCCGGGACCGGACGGGTGCGTCACCCGCGAACAGCGGGCAGCCTCCGCACGACCTCGGGAATGGCCACCGCGACCTCTCCCGCGACGATCGGACCACCGCCCGACGCCAGCGTCGCCGCCGCTCCGTGCAGCCACGACCCGACCGAGGCGGCGTCGTACGGTGTGAGGCCGGCGGCCAGGAGCGCCCCGATGAGCCCGCCGAGGACGTCGCCCGCGCCGGCCGTCGCCAGCCACGGCACGCCGGTGGTGGTCACCCGGACCCGGCCGGCCGGCGTGGCGATCAGCGTGTGGCGGCCCTTGAGCAGCACCACGGCGTCGTACGTCGAGGCTGCGCGGCGGGCGTGCGTGAGGGGGTCGGCCTCGATCACCTCACGCTCGACCCCGAGCATCCGGGCGAGCTCGCCCGCGTGCGGGGTGAGGACCGCCGGGACGCCGAGCGGCCCGGTGACGTGGACGAGCGCGTCGGCGTCGACGAGGACCGGGACACCGTCGGACACGGCCGCGGCGAGCTCGTCCCCGGCCGCGTCGCCGCCACCGGAGCCGACCACCCACGCCTGGACGCGACCCTCGCCGACGACCTCGGGGTGGGCCTGGCGCACCCGGTCCGCGACGGCGGCGTCGCCGACGTACCGCACCATCCCGCAGAGCCCGGTCGCGGCGCCCACGACGCTGAGCAGGCCGGCGCCGGGGTAGGCCGCCGAGCCGGCGCGGATCCCGACGACGCCGCGGGTGTACTTGTGCGCGTCCGGGGACGGGCGCGGCAGCAGGGCCGCGACGTCGGCCTCCTGGAGCGCCTCGACCGGCGCCTCCGGCAGGTCGAGCCCGATGTCGACGAGGTGGACGGCGCCGGCCGCCGCGGATGCCGGGCCGACCAGGTGGGCGATCTTGTGGGTGCCGAAGGTGACCGTCAGGGTCGCCTCGACGTGCGGGCCGTCGAGGGTGCCGCCGTCCACGTCGACGCCCGAGGGGACGTCCACGGCGACCACGGGGACCCCGGAGACCGCCTCGAGCGCGGCGACCGCCTCCGGGCGCAGCCCGGGCTGACCCCCGATCCCGACGATCCCGTCCACCACCACGTCGGGTCGTGCTGCTGAGAGTGCGCCGGGGCGCTCGCTGGGCAGCACGACCCGGCCGCCGGCGCGGACCAGCGCGTCCCGACCGGCCTCGTGGGCCCGCTCGGAGAGCAGCAGGGCCTCGACCGCGCAGCCCCGGCGCGCCAGCATCGCGCCGGCGTACAGCGCGTCCCCGCCGTTGTCCCCCGACCCGACCAGGACCAGCACCCGGCGTCCGTAGGCGGACCCGAGCAGGTCCAGGACGGCGTACGCCAGGCCCGCCGCGGCCCGCTGCATCAGCGCCCCGTCGGGCAGGGTCGCCATCAGCTCGGCCTCGGCGGCCCGCACCTGCTCGACGGTGTGCGCGCTCCTCATGCCCCCAAACTATCCGGGTTCCCCGCCGGGTCGTGTGCCTGAGGACGCGCTCGAGCGCGTCGTGGGGCACACGACCCTTCACCCTGTGGAGAACCGGGACCCGGACCCACAGGTGGGAAGCCTCCGTCGCATGGACATCGAGCTCAGGCATCTCATCGAGAACCAGTGCGGCCTGGTCGCCCGCCGACAGCTGAACCAGCACGGCATCGACGCGGACCGGGTGCGCAACGAGGTGGCGGCCCGGCGCTGGACGACCCCGACCCCACGTGTCGTCAGCACCACGACGGGGCCGTTCTCGTGGGACCAGTGGCGGTGGCTCGGCGTCCTGCACGCCGGCCCGAACAGCATGCTTGGCAGCCTGACCGCGGCCGAGCAGCACGGCCTCAAGGGCTGGACACGTCCCCACGTGAGCGTGGTCGTGGACGACGAGCTGAGCTTCGAGCCGGTCGACGGAATCCGCTTCTTCAGGTCGCGGCGCCCGTTCTCACTGCTCCGCGACCCTCGACCAGGTCTCCCTCTCTGTCGACTGGAGCCCTCCGTCCTGCTCTTCGCCGGCTACGAGGCCACTCCGAGAACGGCTCACGGGGTCCTTGCGGCCACGGTGCAGCAGCGGCTCACCACACCCGCCCGGCTCATCGAGTGGGTGGAGCAGCTGCACCCGCCGAGGCGGGCGCGATCCTTCCGGCGGACGCTGGGAGAGATCGACGGCGGCGCGCACTCGGTGGCCGAGCTCGACGTGGCCCGGATGTGCCGTCGCTTCGGCCTCCCGCTGCCGGCTCGCCAGACGCGCCGGCTCGACCGCGGCGACCACGCACGGTGGACAGACTGCGAGTGGGATCTCCAGGACGGCACGACCATCGTCCTCGAGGTCGACGGCGCCTTCCACACCGAGATCCGACAGTGGGGCGCCGACCTGAAGCGGGGCCGGCGACTCATCTCACGCACCAGGCTCGTGGTGCGGTGCACGGCGTACGAGTTGCGCGAGGAGTCCCAGGAGGTGGCCGTGGATCTCATTGCCCTGGGTCTGCCGGGTCGTGTGCCTGAGGACGCGGCCTAGCGCGTCCTCAGGCACACGA
>JAOPXF010000394.1 GCA_025965295.1 Nocardioides sp. | reverse complement strand
CTGAAGCGCCTCACCCCGCGCAACAACGACAAGCTGCTCTTCGACGGCATCCCGTGGGTCGCCCGCGCCCAGGACGAGCACGACGCGTTCGCCCAGGCGCTGCGCGACCGGGACGTCGAAGTCCTGTCCCTCACCGACCTGCTGACCGAGACCCTCGCGAGCCCGGACGCGCGCAACCACGCGATCACGACCGCCCTCGCGGGCCTCCACCTCGGCGACACGATGCGCACCTACCTCGCCCACGCACTGCGAGACGCCTCGCCCGAGGAGCTGACCGGCCACCTGACCGCCGGCATCCGCAACGACGAGGTCCGCGGCGGCTTCGGCCTGGTCACCTCGCTGTTCGCGAGCGACGACTTCCTCATCGACCCGCTGCCCAACCTGCTCTTCACCCGCGACTCCAGCGTCTGGATCCAGAACCGGGTCGCGATCACGTCGCTCGCGATGCCGGCCCGCACCCGCGAGACCCAGCTGACCGAGCTGATCTACACCGAGCACCCGCGCTTCCGGGGCACCCGCAAGATCCACGGCTGGCACCACGAGCACGTGGAGGGTGGCGACGTCCTCCTGCTCGCCCCCGGCGTGATCGCCGTCGGCGTCGGGGAGCGTACGACGCCCGCCGGCGTCGAGCGCCTTGCCCGGCAGGTGTTCCACGCCGGCCTGGCCCACACCGTGCTCGCCGTACCGATCGCCCAGGAGCGGGCGACCATGCACCTCGACACGGTCTGCACGATGGTCGACGTCGACAAGATCGTGATGTACCCCAACGTCGCCGACTCGCTGCGCGCCTTCGCGGTCACGATGACCCGGGACGCCGAGGACGAGGGCGAGCTCGAGCTGCGGGTGGCGGAGGCCGAGCCGTTCCTGGTGGCGGCCGCCAAGGCGATGCAGATCGACACCCTGCACCAGATCGACACCGGCCTCGACCCGGTCACCGCCGAGCGCGAGCAGTGGGACGACGGCAACAACACCCTGGCCCTCGCGCCGCGGGTCGCGGTCGCCTACGAGCGCAACGACGAGACCAACGACCGCCTCGAGGAGTCCGGGATCGAGGTCGTGCGGATCGCCGGGTCCGAGCTCGGCTCCGGCCGGGGCGGGCCGCGCTGCATGAGCTGCCCGATCACCCGGGAGCCGCTGCCGGTCGGTTAGGGGCGGGTTGTCTGCTTCATCATGTGATGCAGGCGAAGCGCCACTTCGCATGGTGAGCTCGCCGTGAGAAGCGACGCCTCGACCACTTCTCATGGTGGAGCTGTGACCGACGTTGCTGGACGCACGCTGGACACACCCCCGCACAAGAGGAAGGATCCGCCCGGGGAGCACCCGACTGCGAAAGGCAACACGATGGCTGTCTCGTTCTTCGACACGTTCACACCGCAGGAGGTTGCGCGGATCAGTGCGGCGGGGACGGCCGTGAAGGTGCCGCAGGGCTGGTCGCCCATCTGGGAGAAGACGCCCGCGGACAAGGCCTACATCGTCCTCGACGGCACGGTCTCGGTGCGGCGCAAGGGCGAGGAGATCGCCCAGCTCGGCGCCGGCGAGATCATCGGCGAGGCGGCGATCGTCAACCACTCGCTGCGGACGGCCTCGATCGTCGCGCTCACCCCGCTCGAGCTCATCCACCTCACCGACGACGCCGTACGTCGGCTCTGCAGCGAGATCCCGGCCTTCGCGGACGCGCTCAGGTCGGCCGCCGACGCGCGGCTCGGCGAGGGCTAGGGCCGCCCCACGTGTCGTCCGGGGACGGTGCGGACGAGGCCGAGGACCCCGGTCTGTCCGGCGTGCTCGAGGTCATCGAGGGCTACCTCCTCGGCGAGCCCCCGAGCCTGACCCGGATGGAGGTCGCCGAGCGGGCCGGCGTCCCGCTCGAGGTCGCCGAGCAGCTGTGGCGACTGCTCGGCTTCCCCCACCCGGCCGACGACGCCGTCGCGTTCACGCCCGCCGACGTGGACGCCCTGGTGCAGACCTCGGCGCTGATGAAGCTCGGCATCCTCAGCCCGGACTCGCAGGCGGCGCTGGTCCGCACCTGGGGCCGCAGCTTCGCGCGGTTGGCCGAGTGGGAGACCACCCTGCTGGCCGACGTCGCCACCTCCGGCCCCGACCCCGAGGCCCGGCTGACCGAGCTGGCCGCGGAGGTGCTGCCGCGGGTCGAGTCCCTCCAGACCTACATCTGGAAGCGGCACCTCGCGAGCGCGGCCAGCCGGATGTACGCCGTCGCGTCCGCCGGCTCCGCCGCCGTGCCACTCGCGGTCTGCTTCGTGGACATCGTGGGCTACACCTCGCGCAGCAAGTCCCTCGAGGAGGCGGAGCTGGTCGCGTGGCTGGAGCAGTTCGAGAACGCCGCGACGGGTCTCGTCGTCGACCACGGCGGCCGGATCATCAAGACCATCGGCGACGAGGTGCTCTTCGTCGCCGACGATCCGGCGGCCGCCGCCGAGATCGCGCTGCTGATGGCCGAGCGCGGCCAGGACCCCGACGACACGTTCCCCGCGGTGCGCGCGGGGCTGGCGTACGGCGAGGTCGTCAACCGGCTCGGCGACGTGTTCGGCCCGGTCGTCAACATCGCCGCCCGGCTGACGTCGGTGGCGCGGCCGGGCTCGGTGCTGGTCGACGCGGGCGCCTACGAGGCGCTCTCGGGGCACTCCCCCGCCGACGACCGCGACGAGGCGCGCGAGAGCGACCCCGGCAGCTCGGCGTACCGCTTCCGCCGGATGCGACGTACGTCGGTCAAGGGCTACTCGCGGCTGCAGTCGTGGGTGCTGCGGCGCTCGTCCTGACCCTCAGGGCGCGTCCGGCACGCCCTCGAACGTCGGCGGCCGGTGCAGGAGCGTGGCGTGGTCGCGCGGCCAGATCAGCGCGAACACCCGGCCCACCACCAGGTCGGTGTCGACGAACTCCGCGCCGGCGACGTACGTCGACGGGGAGAACTGCAACATGTGGACCGTCGAGTCCCGGGAGTCGTTGCGGTTGTCGCCCATCACGAAGACGCGCCCCTCGGGCACGGGTCCGGCGGTCCAGTCGCAGGTGCCGGTCATCGGGCCGTTGCACCGCCGCTGGGGGGCGATGTAGTCGTCCTCGTCGAGGGTCTCGCCGTTGACCGACAGGCGGCCCTCCTCGTCGCAGCAGACGATCGTGTCGCCGGCAACACCGATCACCCGCTTCACCAGGTGCCCGCCCGCAGGGTAGAGCCCGATCCGGGTCAGCGCGCGCGTGAGCGCGTTGGTCGAGCCGGCGGCGTCGGCCTCGTCGAGCCAACCGCCCGGGTCCTCGAAGACCACCACGTCACCTCGCTGTGGGGAACCGCCGCCCCAGTAGGACACCTTCTGCACGAGGATCCGATCCTCCTTGACGAGGCCCGGCTCCATCGACTCGGAGGGGATGTAGAAGGCCTGGACGAGGAGCGCCTTGATCACGACGGCAAGGACGACCGCGACCACCAGCAGCAGGACGCCCTCCTGCCACCAGGAGAGCCTGCGACGCGCGGACTCGCTGCTCGACTTCACGTGGGTCCCCCGATCGGCGGTGCCCCACACCGAGCTCGAGGCACTGGAGAAATGTAGAAGCCCGGCCGTTGTCGACGGGGGAGACAACAACGACCGGGCACGCAAAATCTACGGGACTGCTGGGACCGGCACAACCGGTTCCCCCGACGAACTCGTGTGACCCACGTGACCTGCGGATCGGATCAGCGGATGGTCACCTGGCGGTTGGCCAGCCCGGACCGGGCCGAGCGCTGCTCGGCGCTCAGGGCGGTGTCGTCGGCCAGCGCCTCCTGGAGCTGCTTCGCGAACGCCTCGGCCGGCTCCTCGAGGGGCTCCGGCCCGGTGCCGACCGGGAGGTCCCACACGGGGGCGAGCAGCCCGTGCGCGCGGAACATCCCCACGAAACGGGAGCCGGGCACCAGTTCGTCGCGCCCGGCCGCGTGCAGGCGGGCCAGCGCGTCGAGGAGCCGGTCCTCGGGCTCCGGCATCACCCAGCGCAGGTGCTCCTTGGGACCGACGTTGGTCCAGTACGCCGCCTCGACGGACGTCAGCCGGGCCGTCGGCGACGCCGCCTCGTTGGCCTGCTCGAGCGCGGCCGCCATGCCGGACCGATCCTCGACGTCGGCGATCCAGTAGTCGAAGCCCTCGTGGACGGTGATGTCGAGCGAGTCGCCCGTCACGAGGTCCTGCAGGCGGGGGCCGGCGCCGGGGTCGTCGGTGAGACCGACGATCCCGGGCTCGGCGTCGAGCGCCTTGAGCAGCACGGCGCCCAGGTCGCGGGCGGGGTCGCCGAAGTTGTGCTGCACCTGGAGGCCGAGCCAGATCTCACCGCTGTCGCGCACCATCGCGGGCGCGGCCATCGGCAGCAGCGAGCAGAGCTGGACGGTCTTGCCGTCCTTCAGCGTCAGGGGTGCGGTGGCCGCCGGCACCAGCTCGCGCAGCGCGACGACGTCGCACTCCGACGGCAGCCCCTCGAACGGCCGGTTGACGAAGACGGCGGGCGCGCCACCGGCGGCGCCGTGGCAGGCCTTGTAGCGCCGTCCCGAGCCGCACGGGCACGGCTGGCGGGGGCCGACCTCGCCGGCCGCCGGCGCCTGGTCACGGGTCTTGGTGCGAGAGCTCTTTCCCATGGCCGCGAACCTATACGCCGAGCAGCTCCAGCATGTACGCCGGTCGGTCGCTGATGACGGCCCTGGCGCCGAGCTCCAGGCAGGTCTCCAGCTCCGCTGGTGTGTTGACCGTCCAGACGTGCAGGTCGTGGCCACTCCTCGCGAGCCGCCGGGCGAACTTCGGATGCTCCTGGAGCTCCTTGATGCCGGGCCCCACGATCCAGTCGTCGCCGATCACCCGGCGCAGCATCGGCCAGTGGTGCGCCCGCTCCACCAGGATCACCACCGGCAGGCCGGGCGCCATCCGCTCCACCCGCTGGAGCGCGGACCAGGAGAAGCTCATCACCCGCGCCGGCGAGCCGAGGCCGCCCCAGCCGAAGTCGCGCAGCATGTCGACGACGCGCCGCTCGACCAGGCCGCCGTAGCGGGTGGGGTGCTTGGTCTCGATGGCGATCTCGACCCGGCGGTCGTAGTCGGCGGCCGTCTCCAGCAGCTTGCGCAGCGTGAGCACCTTGTCGAGGTCCTCGTCGAGGGCCGGCGCCTCGTCGTCGAGCTCGGCCCAGGGGTTCTTCCAGGACGCGAAGTCCAGCTGGTCGAGCTCCGCCAGCTCCATCGTGGAGATGATGCCGCGGTTGCTCGCCGTACGACGCAGGTCGCGGTCGTGGACGCAGACGAGGTGGCCGTCGGCGGTCAGGCGGACGTCGGCCTCGAGCCCCTCGGCGCCCTCGTCGAGCGCGGCGATGTAGGCCCGGAGAGTGTGCTCGGCGTTCTCATGGCTGGCACCACGGTGCGCGACGACCTGGGGCCTCATGGCGTCCATTGTTGCCGGTCGCGCGTCAGGTGCGTGGACGCTGCTCGACGAGCCCGACGAGGTTTCCCTCCGAGTCGCGCACGAACGCCATCCACTCGTCGGTCCCGGCCGGGCCGAGAGTGGCGTCGTCGTGGCCGAAGATCACGTGTGGCTCCCCCTCCACCGTGACCCCCGCCGACCGGAGCCGCTCGACCGTTGCGTCGATGTCGTCCACGGCCAGGTAGTGCAGCCCGCTGGGCGCGCCGCGTTCGAGCAGCAGCCGCACGCCGTCCAGGTCGAAGAAGACCAGCCCCGGGGGGTCGTACGTCGCGGTCGGCGCCGTGCCCAGGAGGTCGGCGTAGAACGCGGTGGCCCTTTCGAGGTCGTCGGCGTGCTGGGCGATCTGGACAATCCTCATGGGGCGATGCTGGCCCTCGCGGTTCGCCTCCCGCAAGCGGAGCCGCTGATGTGCTCGTGTCGAAACCCGGTGCGGCGAAAGACAGCGCAGCGACGCCGGTCGACGTACCGTCCAGTCGTGACCATGCCGCCCGTCGGGCCGAACCCGTCGCTGAACGTCCGGCCCGCGACCGAGCACGACGTGGGCTTCCTGACCGACGTCGTCGTCGTGACGACGCGGGCCCAGGGTCGGCTGCCGGACGACTTCGACGAGCGGGAGTACCGCACCGGCTTCGCCGAGTGGACCATCGACCAGGTCGAGGGACGCGTCGAGCACAGCACGTCGTACGTCATCGAGATCGACGGCGAGCGTGCCGGCCGGATGCGGGTGGTGCGGGCACCGGACCATCGCGAGCTCGCCGGCATCCAGATCCTCCCGGCCCACCAGGGACACGGCCTCGGCACGCACCTGATCGAGCAGTTCTTGGTCGAGGCCCGCGACGACGGCCTCCCCGCGCGCGTCAGCGTGGAGCGGGACAACCCGCGCGCCCGGGCGCTGTACGAGCGGCTCGGCTTCGTCGAGGTCGGCGGCACCGACACCGAGGTGCAACTGGAGTGGCGCTCGTGAGGTGGTCGCGCCCGCCCGCTGGACCGGTGCCCCGACATGTCGGCCTGGTCATGGACGGCAACCGACGTTGGGCTCGGTCGGCCGGGCACGCCAACCCGAGCGTCGGACACCGGTACGGCGCCGAGCACGTGGGACGCATCCTGGACTGGTGCTCGCGACGCGGTATCGAGCACCTGAGCATCTACGTGCTGTCCGCCGACAACATCCGAAGGCGCCCTGGACCGGAGCTCGAGCACCTCTTCGACCTGCTGGCCAGCACGCTCCCGGAGATCGTCACGCGCTCGGCCGGCTCCTGGTCCCTCCACGTCTCCGGGGACCTGACGCTGCTGCCCGACCGGTCGCGCGACGCTCTGCTCCGGGCCGTCGAGGAGACGCGTGACCGACGGGCGCACCTCACGCTCGCCATCGGGTACGACGGCCGCCAGGACGTGGTCCGCGGGATCCGGTCGGCACTGCTGTCCTCGCGCAACGGCTCTCTCGACGTCGACACGATCACCGCGCACCTGCCCGGCGGACCGGTGAAGGAGATCGACCTCGTGATCCGCACCAGTGGCGAGCATCGGCTCTCCGGGTTCTTCCCGTGGCAGACCTCCCATGCCGAGATCCATGTGAGTCGGAAGATGTGGCCGGCCTTCACGGAGCGCGACTTCGAACGGGCGTTGGCGGACTACGCCTCTCGCCGGGGCGCCTGAGCGCCTGTCGGTGGTCGAGCTTGTCGAGACCACACCGCCGTCCGGCTTCCCGGTTCCCGATTACGTGGTCGCCGTGGGCGTCGGTACAGCTGCTTGGTTACGACTGTCTCCGGCCGCGCGGTTCCCTTGGGTTGCCGGTCTGTGGTTGCGGTCCCAAACCCCGTCATGACTGGTCTCGTTCGGGGTGCGGGCGTGCCGATGTCCCCGCTCGTGTGCTGGTGGGCGGGGTGGCGGGGCGGTCAGGCTCTTCGGAGTCGCTGCTGTGTGTGTTGGGTGGTGAGGTCGGTGCTGAGGTCGAGGGTGCCGTGGTGGTTGCGTAGGTAGGTGTAGCCGTGGGGGCTGGACCAGACATAGGTGCCGCGTTCGGGTTGCGAATAGGTCCAGCCGCCGTGGGTCTTGAGGCGGTGGTGCCTGCGGCACAGGGGTGCGAGGTTGCACGAACAGGTCGGGCCGCCGCGACCGCGTGGGGTGATGTGGTCACAGTCCGCGGCGTGTTCGCCGGGGACGGTGTTGCGGGCAGGGCGGGTGCACCAGGGGAACACGCAGGTGTGGCGGGTTCTCGGTAGTGACGCAACACCCTCTTTGAGGAGTTGCGATGAGGAAGTTCACCAAGCCCGACCTGCCGC
>JAOPXF010000391.1 GCA_025965295.1 Nocardioides sp. | reverse complement strand
TCTGCGGCTTCGAGCTGGTGATCACCACCTTGCTGCCCACCAGCGCGTTGGTCAGCGTGGACTTCCCCGCGTTGGGTCGCCCGACGAACGACGCGAAGCCGCTCTTGTGACCGGCCGGCTTGTCGCTAATGTGTTTCCCTCATGGGCGGCGTCGAAGTCCGCCCAGATCTGCTCGTCGGACTTGCCTGCGGCCTTGCCGGCCCGCCAGATCGGGCCGGGGTCGACCGCCCGGGGCTGGCGCTGCGCGACTCCGCGCCAGTAACCCATCACGTCGTACGCCGTGGGCGGCAGTCGCCGCTCGCGCATCAGGTGCTTGCGGATCGCCCGCATCTGGGCGGACTCTCCCGCCATCCAGAAGTATCCCTCACCGGCGGGCCAGTCGATCGACTCGACCACCTCCGCGAGGGCGCTGCGGCCCTCGCCGGGTGGCGCGAGCCAGGTGACCTCGGGGCCGGGGGGCAGGTAGCCGCCGAGCTCGTCGGGCACCTCGGCCCAGATCCTGACCGGCGGGCCGGGCCCGTCGGCACCCACGGTCTCGGCGATCCGGGCCATCGCGGGCATCGCGGTCAGGTCACCGACGAGCAGCAGCCAGGCCGCCTCCTCGGGCATCGCGAACGACCCCTTGGCCTCGGTGACCGTCACCGTGTCGCCGACGATGTCGCGCGCCGCCCACTCCGTCACGAGCCCGACGTCGTGGACCACGACGTCGAGCGTCAGCCGCCCGTCGGCCCAGGAGCGCACCGTGTAGTAGCGGCTCTGGAACTGGCCGGGCACGACCAGGCCCACCCACTCGTCGGGGATGCCGGTCGACTCGAACTCCGCCAGGCCCGGCCCCCCGAGCGTGATCCGCACCAGGTGGTCGGAGAGCTGTTCCCGTCCCAGGACGTCGGCGGCGTACTGCCGGGCTCTCGTGCTCACCGCCCAAGGCTAGAGGCTGCGCCCCGCGACGCCGAACCGGTGCGGCCGCCTCACCAGCTCGGCCGCAGCGGGAATCCGTTCTTGCCGTCGTCGCTCGTGCGGACCGCGAGCACCTGGTGCAGCTGGATCTCGTTGCGCTCGAAGGCGAGCCGCGAGCCGGCCATGTAGACACCCCAGACCCGAGCGGTGCCCTCGCCGACCTCGGCCACGCACTCGTCCCAGTTGTCGACCAGGTTGCGGCACCAGTCGCGCAGCGTCATCGCGTAGTGGATGCGGAGGTTCTCCTCATGCATGACCTCGAGGCCGGCGTCCTGCGCCTCCTTGATGATCGTGCCCGACCCAATGAGCTCCCCGTCGGGGAAGACGTAGCGGTCGATGAACGCGCCCGTCTCCTCGCGCCGGTTGTGCGAGCGGGTGATGCAGTGGTTGAGGAGTCGACCCTCCGGGACCAGGCGGCTGCGCAGGAAGGAGAAGTACGCCGGGTAGTTGCGCACGCCGATGTGCTCGGTCAGGCCGATCGAGCTGACCGCGTCGAAGCCGCTCTCCAGCACGTCGCGGTAGTCGGAGTGGCGCACCTCCGCCAGGTCGCCGAGACCATCGCGGTCGATGGCCTCCTTGGCCCACTGGGCCTGCTCCCGCGACAGGGTCACGCCGAGCGCCTTCACGCCGTAGTGCTGGGCGGCGTGCCGGACCATCCCGCCCCAACCGCAGCCGACGTCGAGGAGTCGCTGGCCGGGCTTGAGGTCGAGCTTGCGGCAGACCAGGTCGAACTTCTCGGCCTGGGCCTCCTCGAGGGTCGCGTCCTCGGTCGGGAAGACCGCGCAGGTGTAGGCCATCGACGGGCCCAGCACCAGCTCGTAGAAGCGGTTCGAGACGTCGTAGTGGTGCGAGATCACCTCGGCGTCGCGGCTCATCGAGTGGCGCAGGCCCTCCATCGCCCGGCGCCAGCGGGGCAGGTGCTCCTGCGGCGGGGGCGGCGGCGGCTTGAGGTTGGAGAGACCGAGTCCCCGGACCATCTGCACGGCCTCCGCGGCCGAGGGCTTGCGGAAGCGCAGGTGGTTCTGCAGCAGCTTCATCGCCTCGTAGGGGTCGCCCGGGTGCACCCCGTGGATGCGCAGGTCGCCCGCGACATAGGCCCGGGCCATGCCCAGGTCACCGGGCGCGGTCAGGATGTAGGAGAGGCCGCGCTGGTTGGCGAGCTCGAGGGTGATCTCGGCATCCTCGGGTCCAGCCACGCTGCCGTCGTACGCCGTGAAGCGCACCGGCATGCCGTCCCTGAGCAGCGACGCGACCGCGTCGCCGATCGGCAGCGTTCCCTTCGGGGAGCTGATGGTCATCGTCTCTTCACCGCCTTGTCGTAGAGGCTCGTCAGTCGGTCGTCGGGGTCGTAGTGGTGCTTGACGGCGGCCAGGTTGGCTCCGTCGTAGAGCTGGTCGAAGGTCTCCCGGTCGTAGAACGCCTCGGAGTAGAGGGACTTGTGGCCACCGAGCTCGTGCACGCGCTCCTCGATGGCCCGGTTGAGCGGGCCGTCGGGCGCGTCCGGCCCGACGTGGACGGTGCCCCAGAAGCCGACGTTCACGTAGGTCAGGCCGGGCTCGAGCGGGTAGGTCGGCCAGTGCCCCGTAGAGACCACCTGGCACAGCCACACCGGGCGCAAGCCGACGGCCTCGTCTAACCACTCGAGGAACTCGTCGAGCCGGTCGACCGGCACCTCGACGTCCTGGATCACGCGCTCCCGCATCGGGCGGCCGGCCCGGCGGTCGAGCCGGTCGACGAGCCCGACCCGGCGGTCCAGCGCGATCAACCGGTGGTAGACGTCGGAACGGCGCCACCGCTTCGGCCACAGCCGGCGGACGGTGGGGTTCTGCACGCCGAACGCACCCGAGCACCAGAACCAGTCGGTGTCCCAGCGCCAGAGGTAGTCGTCCATCGTCAGCAGGTCCGTGTCACGCTCCTGGATCGAGCGGTAGTACACCCGCATGCCGGTGTAGTCGGAGGGCTCCGCCCCCGACGGGGAGTCGGTCCAGGTGGCGAGGGTGAGGTAGTACTCCCCCGGCGCGAACGCGACACCGTCGAGCCCGTCGACGCGGATGCCCTCGTGCTCCCGGGTCGCGACGATCTCGCCGACGGTCTTGGCCAGCAGCGCGGCGTCGTCGAAGCGGACATGGCGCAGGGCGACGTACGACGGGACGGGCTCGAGCTCGATCCGCAGCCGGGTCGCGTAGCCGAGCGAGCCGTAGGAGTTGGGGAACGTGTCGAAGAGGTCCCTGTGCTGATCATCGTGGCCAGGTCGCGTCGTGACGACCTCGCCGGCGCCGGTGAAGACGTCCATCTCGAGCACCGACTCGTGCGGCAGCCCGGAGCGGAAGCTGGTCGACTCGATGCCGAGGCCGGTCACGGCGCCGCCGAGCGTGATCGTGCGCAGCTGGGGAACGACCTTCGGGATCAGCCCGTAAGCGAGCGTCACGGCGGTGAGGTCCTCGTAGGTGCACATGCCCTGTACGTCGGCGGTGCGCGCGACCGGGTCGAGGTCGATGACGCCGTCGAGCCCGGACACGTCGAGGCCGGGGGCCGTGGTCGCCGACCTCGGCCGGAACAGGTTGGACGTCTTCTTCGCCAGACGCACCGGGGCACCGGCCGGAATCGCGGCGTACGACGTACGCAGCCGATCGACGGCCTCCCCGTGTGCTTGCCATCCCCGCAGACTCACGGCCCAGAACTTACTCCTGCCGGATGTCGGACCCGTTACCGGAGCCCCCCTCCGGACAATCCGGGTCGTTCAGCCGGCGGCGGTTGCCCGGATCGTCCCCCGCGGGTCACCGAGGTGGACGACGACGCCGGGGCCCCC
>JAOPXF010000357.1 GCA_025965295.1 Nocardioides sp. | reverse complement strand
GACGATGAGCCACACGGCCCACAGGTGGTCGCCCATCCAGTGCATGTCCGCAGCCTATTCCTAGTGTGATCGCGTGCGGCGGCGAGCGGCCCAGCGGCCCTCGTCGTGACGGAGCACCAACGACATCCCGAACGTCGACGAGAGCGTCTGCTCGGTGAACACGTCGCCGATCAGCCCCTGGGCGACGACGCCACCGCTGCGGAGCAGCAGGGCGTGGGTGAACCCGGGTGGGACCTCCTCGACGTGGTGCGAGACGAGGACTGTCGCCGGGGAGTCAGGGTCGTGGGCGAGCACCGACAGGGTCGACACGAGGTCCTCGCGGCCGCCGAGGTCGAGGCCGGCGGCGGGCTCGTCGAGCAGCAGGAGCTCGGGGTCGGTCATCAGCGCCCGGGCGATCAGCACCCGCTTGCGCTCGCCCTCGCTCAGGGTGCCGAACGTGCGGTCGGCGAGGTGCCTGGCGCCCACCTCCACGAGAAGGTCGGTGGCACGGTCGTGGTCCAGTTCGTCGTAGGCCTCGCGCCAGCGCCCGATGACGCCGTACGACGCGGAGACGACGACGTCCTTGACCAGCTCGTGGCGCGGGATCCGCTCGGCCAGCGCGGCGCTGGTCAGCCCGATCCGGGGGCGCAGGTCGAAGACGTCGACGGTGCCGAGCACCTCTTCGAGCACGCCGGCCACACCGGACGTGGGGTGGATCTGCGCGGCGGCGACCTGGAGCAGGGTGGTCATGCCGGCGACGTTGGGCCCGAGGACGACCCAGCGCTCGTCCTCCTCGACGGTCCAGTTGATCCGGTCGAGCAGGATCGCCTGGCCACGCCGCACCGTCACGTCGGCGAACTCCAGCACGGCGGTCATCACCATCACCCTATCCAGACCCGTCGGCTCCCGAGACGCGTCCCAGCGTCCGGGCGAGCGTATCCTCACCCGCCGTGAGCCCGACACTGCCTGCCTCCGCCCGTCTCGCGTGGTGGGGCACCGCCTGGCTGCGCGGCCACGTCGTCACCGATCTGCTCGTCGACGCGGTGCTCGGGGACGACGCGACCCACGCGGTGGCCGGGCTGCCCGGCGCGGCCGGCACCGAGACACTGGTGGCCGCCCTGGGGCGGCTGCGGACATCCGGCGCGACCGGGTTCGGAGCCGCCGCTCCCGTGGAGGGCGACCCCGTGGGTCTCGGCGGTCCCCGTCCCTTCAACGACGCCGCGCTGGAGGCCGGGGAGGCAGTGGTCGTGCTCGGCACCGGCCTCGGACTGGTGCCACAGCGGGTGGGCGCGGCCATCACCTGGAGCTCCCACGTCGCCGAGCGCCGCCAGCTGCCGGACGTCGGGGAGGCCGACCGCGGGCTGCGCGCCGCCCTGCTCGAGTCCGCGGACGCCCTCGCGTCCCTCGACGTCGCCCGGTGGCGGCCCGAGGTGGCCGACCGGCTCCTCAACCTCCGTCACCGCGAGGCGGTCCCGGCTCCCCCTGGCGTGCCCCCGAGGTGCGTCGAGCTCGCGGCACGCGGTCTGCAGGCGCTCGAGATCGTCGGACTGGCGCTGGAGGACGACGGCGGCGCCTTGACGGCGTACGACGTCTCCGCGCGGCGCGATGCCCTCCGGCCGCTCGACCGTGCGGGCCGTCGGGCGCTGGTCGCGGCCTGCTCCCCGGAGGTCTGGCCACCGGACTGAGCCGGTGACCCGGCCCCGCTGGCGATAGCCTCGGCGGGCGATGACTCCCTCCGACGAACCCGGCACCAGGCCGGAGACCCTGCTCATCACGCTGACCGGCAAGGACCGGCCGGGCGTGACCTCCGCCATCTTCGCCACGCTCTCGCTGGCGGGGGTCGAGGTGCTCGACATCGAGCAGATCGTGCTGCGCCGCCGGCTGATCCTCGGCGTCCTCGTCACCGCGCCGCGGGACTGGAAGAAGCTCCGCGACTCGGTCGAGGCCACCGCCGCCGGGCTCGGCATGAGCGTCGACGTGGATCGCGGCACCGGCGACAACAGGGCGCGCAAGGGCGGCCGCTCGCACGTCACGATCATCGGGACACCGCTCAAGGCCGCCGCGATGGGCGCGGTCGCCGGCCGGATCGCCGACTGCGGCGCCAACATCGACCGGATCGAGCGGATGGCGCGCTACCCCGTCACCGCGATCGACCTGCACGTGTCGGGCGCCGACCCGGACATGCTCCGCAACGTCCTCGCGCCCGAGGCGGCCCGGCAGGGCCTCGACATCGCGGTCCAGCCGGCCAACCTGCTGCGCCGCGGGATGCGGCTGATCGTGATGGACGTCGACTCCACCCTCATCCAGGGCGAGGTGATCGAGATGCTCGCCGCCCACGCGGGATGCGAGCCGGAGGTCGCGGCGGTCACGGAGGCCGCGATGCGCGGCGAGCTCGACTTCGAGGACTCTCTCAGGTCCCGGGTCGCGCTGCTGGCCGGTGTGGACGCGTCCGCCATCGACGAGGTCTACGACGCCATCCAGCTGGCCCCCGGGGCCCGGACGATGGTCCGCACCCTGCGCCGCCTGGGTTACCGCTTCGCGATCGTCTCGGGCGGCTTCAGCCAGATCACCGACCGGCTGGCCGCCGACCTCGGTATCCACTTCTCCCGGGCCAACGAGCTCGAGATCGTCGACGGCAGGCTGACCGGCCGCATCGTCGGTGACGTGGTCGACCGCGCCGGGAAGGCGGCCGCGCTGCGCCAGTTCGCGGCCGAGGTGGGCGTGCCCGAGGCGGCCGTGATCGCCATCGGCGACGGCGCCAACGACCTGGACATGCTGAACGCCGCGGGCCTGGGCATCGCCTACAACGCCAAGCAGCTGGTCCGAGACGCCGCCGACACGGCCGTGAACGTGCCGTACCTCGACGCGATCATGTATCTCCTCGGCATCTCCCGCGAGGAGATCGAGGCCGCCGACGCCGAGGCCGGCATCATCACGCCGTCGCCGCCGGTCTGACGGGTCAGCCACGGCCCCCGTGGAAGGCGACCAGGCGGGCGCAGCCCTGCTCGAGGCCGGACCAGGGACCGTCGTACTCGAAGACCGCGAGGGCGCTGGTCGGGTAGCCCATCGTCATCTGCTCTGCCGCGTGGTCGTCGCCCTCCCCGTCGTCCAGCAGCTGGGCGAGGTGGGCCACCGTCGGGTTGTGGCCGATCACGACGAGCGTCGTTGCGTCGTCGGGGACGCCGCGCATCAGGTCGAGGGCGGTCTCGGGCCCGGCGGCGTACAGGCCGTGGTCGAAGGTCGCCTCGACGAGCCAGCCCGCGGCACCGGCGACGCTCTCCCACGTCTGGCGAGTCCGGGTGGCGGCGGAGACCAGCGCGTGGTCGGGCGTGATCGCCTGGTCGGCCAGCCAGCGGCCGGCTTCCGCGGAGTCCGCGTGACCCCGCGGGGCGAGCTCGCGCTCCTTGTCGGTCGGGCCCACCTGCTCGGCCTTCGCATGGCGCATGACGACGATTCGGCGTGACTGGCGCTGCACGGCCCCACTGTCACATGCCCTAGCCTCGCTGTCATGCCCAGGGGACCCCTCATGATCATCGGCGGCGCCGAGGACAAGCTGCGCCGGCGCACGATCCTCGACGACTTCGTCACCGCGAGCGGCGGACCGGAGGCCCGGATCGCGGTCATCCCGACCGCCTCGTCACTCGGCCCGGAGGTCGTCGAGGTGTACGACGCCCTCTTCCGCCGGCTCGGTGCCTCCGAGGTCGTCGCCGTACGCCCCGAGAGCCGCGAGGACTCCCACGACCCCGACCTGGTCAAGCGCCTCTCGGAGGCGACCGGCATCTTCATGACCGGCGGCAACCAGCTCAAGCTGTCCTCGATCCTGTGCGGCACCCCGCTCGCCGACGCGCTGGTCGAGGCCAACGAGCGCGGCGTCGTGGTCGCGGGCACCTCGGCGGGGGCGAGCATCCAGTCCAGCCACATGGTCGCGTTCGGCGGTCCCGGGTCCACCCCCAAGCAGCGGATGACCCAGGTCGCGGCCGGGCTCGGGCTGCTCGAGTCGTCGGTCATCGACCAGCACTTCGACCAGCGCAACCGCTACGGCCGTCTGCTGATGATCGTGGCGCAGTCCCCCCAACTGCTCGGCATCGGCGTCGACGAGGACACCGCCGCCGTCGTCGAGACCGTCGACGAGCACGAGATCCTCCGGGTCACCGGCCGCGGTGCCGTGACGATCTTCGACCCGCAGCACATCACCACCAACGCCTACGAGGCCAAGCGGTCCTCGCCTCTGCTGGCCAGCGGCGTCGTCCTGCACGTGCTGCCGGCGGGCTCCGCCTTCGACCTCACGACCCGGACCCTCGTCCCGGCCAACACCCTCGTGCACGACGCCGCCGAGGCGCTCGAGATCGCCGAGGCGAGCCACGACCTGCGCCAGATGGCGCGTGACATCGCGGCCGCGGACGCCTCCCCCAGCGTCCTGCGCCGCCGGCTCGCGCGCACCCGCAGGCGGCCCGACCCGTCAGAGACCCCTGCCCCTCCCCAGGACGGAGCTTCCTCATGACCGAACGTCCCCGGCCCGACCTCACGATCGTCGAGACCCGCGTCTACCGCGGCGCCAACATCTGGTCCTACGAGAAGGCCATCCATCTCGTCGTCGACCTCGGCTCGCTGGAGAAGTTCCCCACGAACACGATCCCCGGATTCACCGACAACATCCTCCAGCTCCTGCCCGGCCTCCGGGAGCACAGCTGCTCGCGGGGCCGCCGCGGCGGCTTCGTGGAACGCCTCATCGAAGGCACCTGGCTTGGCCACGTCGCCGAGCACGCCGCCCTCGCGCTCCAGCAGGTCGTCGGCCACGACATCCGGCGCGGCAAGACCCGCCAGGTCAAGGGCCGGCCCGGGTTCTACAACGTCGTCTTCGGGTACGTCGACGAGCAGGTCGGCCTGGCCGCGGCGAAGCTCGCCGTACGCGTGGTCAACCACCTCGTCGAGGCCGACCCGGAGTTCGACTGGGACGGCGAGCTCGAGTCGTTCATCCTGCGGGCCGAGCGCACCGCCTTCGGCCCCTCGACCCAGGCGATCATCGACGAGGCCGTCTCCCGCGACATCCC
>JAOPXF010000351.1 GCA_025965295.1 Nocardioides sp. | reverse complement strand
CACCAGCTCGGGGCTCGGCGCCTTCACGGTCACCGGGCTCCGGGTCGGCGACCACCGGATGCGCGTGCAGGTGGCGCCCGACGGCACCGTGCGGGTCGAGGTGGACGAGGCTTCGGGCCTGACCGTGTCCGTGCGCTGACCCCGTCCCCGATGGTGGCCGAGGAATAGGTGCCGGGGGCCGCCCGGTTGGACGATGTGGGCAACCGCCCGCCCACCCCGGCCCAGGAAGCACCCCCTGTCTTGACGACCACCGCCACCGCCAGCAACGACCTCGCCACCAAGGCAGGGGGTCGCGCCACACCATTCGGCCTGGCCGTGCTGGCGCTGGCCATGGGCGGCTTCGTGATCGGTACGACGGAGTTCGTGACGATGGGCCTGCTCCCGCAGATCGCGCGAGGGGTCGACGTCTCGATCCCCAGCGCTGGTCACATCATCTCGGCGTACGCGCTCGGGGTCGTCGTCGGTGCGCCCGTCCTCGCCTTCTTCGGTGCCCGCCTGCCGCGCCGGGCGCTGCTGCTCGCGCTGGTTGCCGGCCTGATGGTCTTCAACGCGGCCAGCGCGATGGCGACGAGCTACCACCTGCTCACGTTCGCCCGGTTCCTCGCCGGCCTCCCGCACGGCGTCTACTTCGGCGTCGCCTCCCTGCTCGCCGCCAGCCTCGCCCCGCCCGAGCGCAAGGGCCGCGCGGTCGCGCTCGTCATGCTCGGCCTCTCGGTGGCCAACGTCATCGGCGTCCCCGCCGCCACCTGGCTCGGCCAGCAGCTCGGCTGGCGCGCGGCGTACTGGGCCGTCGCCGGGCTGGCGCTCGTCACGCTCGCGCTGATCGTCACGTTCGTCCCCTCGTGCCCCGGCGACGCCGAGGCGACCGGACGCCGCGAGCTGTCGGCGTTCGCCAAGCCGCAGGTCTGGCTGACGCTGCTGGTCGGTGCGATCGGCTTCGGCGGCATGTTCGCCGTCTACTCCTACATCGCGCCGACGATCACCGATGTCGGTGGCCTGGGCGAGTCGGCCGTGCCCGTCTTCCTGTTCGTCTTCGGCACCGGCATGGTCGCCGGGACCTGGGTCGCGGGCGAGCTGGCCGACTGGTCGATCTTCCGCTCGCTGCTGGGCTCGTCGGTCGCGATGGGCGCGATGCTGCTGATCTTCGCCGCGGTGGCGCCGTACGGCTGGTGGGCGCTGCCGGTCATGTTCCTGATCAGCGTCGTGAGCTCGGTGCTCGTCGTGAACCTCCAGCTGCGGCTGATGGACGTCGCGGGCGAGGCCCAGACGCTCGGCGCGGCGATGAACCACGCCTCGCTCAACATCGCGAACGCGCTGGGCGCCTGGGTCGGCGGCCTGGTCATCGCCGCCGGCTACGGCTACCGCTCGCCCGCCCTGGTCGGCGCCGGCCTCTCGGTGGCCGGGCTCGCGGTGCTGATCGTCTCCGCCACGCTGCACCGTCGCTCCGCCCGCGACTGACTGCAACCAAGGTCCTGGTGGCAGATTGATGCTACTCGGGCTGAGGGCGCGGTATTTGAAGAGCGCTGCCGAAAAGAGACGACGAGATTGCTCTTGAATCTGTGGCGTGAATGACTTCCTTCTCGTACTGTCTGGTCTCTTTCACATCCATTCTCGGGAGGAATGATGAAGGGTCATTTGATGTGTGCAGTCGCTGCGGCGGCGTGCACCGTCGCCGCGGGGCAGAGCCTTGCGGTGCCCGCGTGGTCCGCGGCGGACCACGCGGAGCGCCACGGTCCATCCGGCCACTCGTCGAACGCGACCACGAGAGTCTCCACCGACGCGCAGCCGATCGTGACGGGTGTCCTACCCATCGACACCACTGTCCGAGGGTTCGTGCGGACCAACAGATCTGTTGAAGTCTGTTGAAGTTGGAGAGGCACTCGACACGATCGAGTTGCCCGTCCGCATCGACCAAGACTCGGGCACCTTCGAGGTCCTTGCTGATGCCGACGCGCTTCCGGACGAGTACTTCGACTCCGAGAACATCGTGGACGTCCAGGTCGTCGCCGACAACGCCGACGGCGTCCTGTGGGTCGACCACACCTCGGCCATGGCTGTTGCAGTCGGTGACGACACTCTGTGGGCCGATCCGCTCGCCGACGTCCCCTCCCAGCGGCAGGCTGCCCGCGGCAGGGTGGCTCGCTTCGACCTCGGCGGTGTCTGGGTCGGCGAGCTCGACAAGCTCGGATACGCCCCTGTCGTCTCGAGTCGCCGCGGCACCAACGCGCCGGTCGACGACCCGGAGGCCAAGTGCCAGACATCGAGCTCCGGTTCCAACCTCTTCAACACGCGCCTCGCCAACCTCTGGCCGGTCGGGAACACGAAGGCCTGGGCCAGGGTGGACGGCTCGGAGGGCGGCATGTACCAGGTAGCCGACAAACACCCGAACAAGGACCTCGTGAAGTTGGAGTACATGCACACCACCGGCGGCTGGAAAGCCTCGTCAGGGAAATCGTCGGACCCGAAGCAGGTCATGGGATCGGTGGAGTACTTGACGATAGTGAACCGCTACACCGATGTGCAGGGGTACTGCCAGTACTACATCACCTACGAACCGCACACCGAGTCAGGCAAGTTCGACGACTCGGGCCCAGTCACACCGAGCCGACCCGACTACGGAAGCTGCCAGCAGGTCTCCGATGACTCGCAATGGGTCCGGATTGACAAGAAGGGAGATAGCGCCTACTCAGTCGACGTCGGAGTGAGCGCGGGCGGCGTCCTCGGGGTGAGCCTGGGGCTCTCGAGGAACTACAAGGAGAATGTCTACGAGGTGCATTACCACATCGCCGGCACGAACAAGTTCATGTGCGGAAGCGATGCCGATCCAGCTATCGCCAACAAGGTCATGGAGAAGCGTGGCTAGCTGGCGGGCGGGTGTCCTGCTCGTCGCGCTCGCGGTCGCCGGCTGCTCCACCGGCCCCCACCATGGCGGTGTCACGGTCGGAGTGTCGCCGGTTCAGGAAGGTGGGCCGCTGGAGGCGCTCTCGGGCGAGGGGTCCCTCACGGTCCCGAGCCCCGGAGGTGGGCAACTGACCGCGACCTACACCTTCGGGACCGTGGTGTGCTCCGAAGACGCCGACGCCGACATCGTCATCGACAGGGTCAGTTACCAGAGCTCCCCGGTCTTGCCCACCACTGAGGATTCCGAGACGAGCAAGCCCTCCATCGGAACGTGGCTCAGGCAGGTTCCGCCGCCGTCATCCCCGGGCGCTTTGGACAACACGCCGGTGGGCTCTGTCGAGGGTGGCGCCGAGGGCCTGCCGGGAGAGGTGGCCCCGATCGGTGACGGCTACCCCGTCCCCGTCGAGCACACCTGTCACGGGTACAGCGCTCCAGATCGCACCTGGCCGATCACAGAGCTGCTCACGGTCGTCACGGCCGACTCCCGGGGAGGGATCGCCACCAAGACCGTCATCGAGTACCACGAGGGCAACAACCGGTACACCCGCACCATCGACTGGAAGGTCGGCGTCTGCGGGACCCGGGCCCCCCACGGCCTGGGGTGCGGCCATCCGCACTGAGATGGACGGTATACCTAGAGCTCCTTGTCGTAGAGCAACAGGTCGACGCGCTCCCCGTGCACCTCGGTGCCGAGGCGCTGCACCCCGGTCCGGGTGAAGCCGTTGACCTCCAGCACGTGATGCGAGGCGGCGTTGTCGGGAGCCACGCTGGCGCGCAGCAGACGCAGCCCGAGCACGTCGCGGGCGTGCCGCTCGGCGGCCGCCACCGCGCGGGTGGTGACGCCGCGCCCCCGGGCGTCGGGGTGTGCCCAGTAGCCCACCTCGGCCGCCACGCCCGGCTGGATCCCGAAGACGGCCACCCACCCGACCATGACGTCGGCCTCGTCCGCGACCGCCCAGGCGACCCCGCGGCCCTGCGCCCGGTTCTCGTGGGCGCTCTCGACGACCCGCGCCGCGTGCAGGACGGTGTACGGCGCGGGGAACATGAAGCCGAGCCAGTCGTGCATGCGCGGGTCCGAGCCGGCCGTCACGATCCGGGGCACGTCGGCCTCGGTCATCGGGCGCAGCCGCACGCCGTCGCCCTCGACCACCGGACAGTCCAGCCACGTGGACCGGGGCTGGCTCGGGTCGTCGTGGAGCAGCGTCCCGACCCAGCCGTCCATGAGCTCGCCCCGCTGGGGGAGCCACTGCCGCACGGTGCCGTCGAAGGAGAAGCCCAGCCGGTGGGCGACCCTGCGCGAGGGCCAGTTGCCGGCGTTGGCCCACCAGACGACCATCCGCAGGCCGCGGGTCTCGAAGCCCCACTCGAGGAGCAGGCGCAGGGCGCGCTCCACCGCACCGGTGCCCCGGACGTCCGGGTGCGAGCCGAACGCGATCTCGGCCCGGCCGTTCCCCTCGTTGCGCAGCGAGACCGTCCCGCCGAAGCGGTCGTCGTACTCGATCGCGAAGCCCCACTCGGAGTCGTCGGCCCAGCCGCCGGGCATGATCTCGCCCACGAACGTCCGGGCGTCCTCGATCGAGTAGGGGACCGGCACCGTCGTCCAGGCCTGCGAGAGGGGGTCCTGGCACTGCTCGTGGACGCGCTGGGCGTCGTCCTCGCGGTGGGCGCGGATCGTGACGACGCCGTCGGTGAGCGTGGGGGCGGTGGGTCCGTTCGTCATGGGCAGACCCTGTCAACCAGGACGTGACGGAGCAAACCGGTAACCCCGGACCCTCCGTGGTCGTTGCCGTTCCATGCGCCTCCTCCTCGCCCTTGCTCTTGCCGTCGCCGGCCTGGCGGTCACGCCCAGCACGCCGGCGGGTGCGGCCGCCGTGCCGGCCGCGGCGGAGCACCGGGCGGGGCACGCGTCTCGGGTGCGACCGCACGGCCAGTGGCTGCTGGACCCGCACGGCCGGGTGCTGGTCCTGCACGGGCTGAACATGGTCTACAAGCTCGCGCCGTACGCCCCGGACGCCGAGGGCTTCGGTCGCGACGACGCCCGCTTCCTGGCCCGGCACGGCTTCACCACGGTGCGGCTCGGGCTAATCTGGAACGCCGTCGAACCGCAGCCGGGGGAGTACGACGACGCCTACCTCGCCCGGATCAGGAAGACCACGGAGATCCTCGCGAAGGCCGGGGTCTGGACGCTGCTCGACTTCCACCAGGACCTCTACAACGAGCGCTTCCAGGGTGAGGGCGCGCCCGACTGGGCGGTGCAGGACGACGGGTTGCCGGCCGAGCCGCAGGCCGGGTTCCCCTACAACTACTTCGGCATGCCCGCGCTGAACCGCGCCTTCGACCACTTCTGGGCCAACGACGCCGGGCCGGGCGGGGTCGGCCTCCAGGACCGGTACGCCGCGGCCTGGGCCCACGTGGCGACGTACTTCCGCGCGACGCCGCGGGTCCTCGGCGTGGACCTCTTCAACGAGCCGTGGCCCGGCACCGGCTGGGAGCAGTGCGCCAACCCGGCCGGGTGCCCGGTCTTCGACGCGACCCTGCAGTCCTTCACGCAGAAGGCGATCGACGCGGTCCGGGCCGTGGACCGGCGCACGGCGGTGTTCTACGAGCCGCACGTGCTGTTCAACAACGGCGCGCAGACCGGCGTGACCCCGACCGGCGAGCGGCTCGGCTTCTCGTTCCACGACTACTGCCTGACCGCGGACGCCGGCGCGGGGGAGAGCGGCGGTCAGGAGGGCTGCACGCAGTTCGACGACCTCGTCTGGTCGAACACCGACGACCACGTCGCGGCCAGCGGCGACGCGCCGCTGCTGACGGAGTTCGGGGCCACGACCAAGCAGTCGACGCTGACCACGATGGTCGACCGGGCGGCCGAGCACCGCACCGGTTGGCAGTACTGGGCCTACTGCGGCTGCGACGACCCCACCACGACCGGGCCGGGCAGCACCCAGGCCCTGGTGCTCGACCCCGCGAAGCCCCCGCGCGGCAAGAACCTCGACCTGAAGAAGCTGCGGGCCCTCGTCGTCCCGCACCCGCTGGCCGTCTCCGGCACCCCGCGCTCCTACGGGTACGACCGCGACGCACAGGTGTTCCGGGCGGTCTGGTCGGTGGACCGGGCGGGCGACCCGGGGCGCTTCGGCCGGGGCAGCCGGTCGACCGTGTCGGTGCCGCGCTTCGTCTACCGCCACGGATATGACGTGCACGTCACCGGCGGGCACGTGGTGTCGCGGCCCGGCGCGCGCACCCTGGTCGTGGCTCAGGGCAGGGGCGTCGAGCGGGTGCGGGTCGTCGTCCGGCCCCG
>JAOPXF010000344.1 GCA_025965295.1 Nocardioides sp. | reverse complement strand
CACGATGATGTTGAGCCGACCGCGGACGCAGGCGGCGAGGAAGTCGCGGGTCTGCGGTGTCAGCGTCCCGAACGCGACGAGGTGGGCGTCGGTGAGCGGGTCGGCCGCGAACTTGCGGATGGTCAGTGCCGAGCCGTCGACGGCGAGCGGCGGGATCACGGCGTTGACCCGGCTGCCGTCGGGGAGCCGGGCGTCGACCATCGGGCTGGCCTCGTCGACCCGGCGGCCGATGCGGGAGACGATCTTGTCGATCGTGCGGCGCAGGTGGGCCTCGTCCGCGAACTGGGCATCGGCGGCGACCAGCCGGCCCTCCTTCTCGAGCCAGATGCTCGCATGCCCGTTGACCATGACCTCGGAGACCTCGGGGTCTCGCAGGAACGGTTCGATCGGCCCGTAGCCGAGGATGTCGTCGCTGATCTCCTGGCTCACCCGGGTCCGGTCGCTGTTGCTCAGGGGCCGGTCCTGTGACTCGAGCACGACGGCCAGGACCGTCCGGACCCGCTGGTCGAGCTCGTTCTGGTCCATGTCCGCGTCGTACAGGTGCGGGCCGAGCTGCTTGAGGAGCTCGCCGTGGACGTCGCTCTTGAGCTCCTCGATGCGGTCGTGCTGCTGGGAGGCCAGGCGCCGCTGGGCCGGGGTCGGGTCGGTGGCCTCGGTCGGGGCCACGGCCGGGGCCGGTGTGGGCACCTCGGGCTCCACCTCGGCCGCCTCCTCGGCCCGGCGCCTGGCCGCGGCGATACGTTCCGCGAGGCTCATCTCGTCACCTCCTGATCCTGAAGCGACGCGCACCACGCTCGGGCGCGGCGGGGGTGGTGGCGTCACCGGGTCCGCCCGCCGGCGCGACCGGCTCGCCGGCCAGCTGCCCGGCGAGCCGGCGAATCGCGACGCTGGACGCGTGCTCCGGGTTGCCGACCACGATGGGGGTTCCGGCGTTGGTGGCCGCGGCGATGTCGACCGACGTGGCCACCTGGGTGGCCACACCCAGGCCCAGGATGGCCTCGACCTTGTCCGCGCCGATGCCGACGGCGTCGTCGGCCCGGTTCAGGAGCAGGTGCCGGTGGCCGCGCGCGATGTCGAGCAGCTCGAGGGTCTCCAGCGCGACCTTGACGTTCTTGAGCGTGGGCACGTCGAGGGTGGCCACGACGACGCACTCGTCGGTCTCGTCGAGCGCCATGAGCGTCTGCTCGTCGAAGGCCGGCGCGGTGTCGACCACCACGAAGTCGAAGGTCTCCTTCAGGAGCCGCAGCACCCGGAGGATCAGCGCCGGGCTGACCCGGTCGCGTACGTCGGGGTGGCTGGGCGCCGCCAGCACCATCAGCGAGTCCTGGTGCCGGGTCAGCAGTCCGTCGAGCATCGTCTGGTCGAGCGTGTCCTCGGAGCCGACCGCGTGCTCGATGGAGTGGCTCGGGAGCAGCTGGAGCGTGATCGACACGTCGCCGAACGCCAGGTCGAGGTCGACCAGGCAGACCTTGCGCGCGCCGCGCTCGGTCAGCGCGAGCGCCAGGTTCACCGCCATCGTCGTCTTGCCGACCCCGCCCTTCGGTGAGAAGACCGTGACCACCCGGCCCGTGTGCGCTCCTCCCGTCGGGCCACGCAGGGCGACGTACAGCTGGTGGGCGCGGCTGACCGCGGCACCCAGGGCATCGCGGTCGCCGTGGGCGACCACGTCGCGGGCACCGGCCTTCATCGCGCGGGTGAGGACCTGGGTGTCCAGGGCGTGCCGGACCAGCACCACGCTGATCGTCGGCCGGCTGGTCCGCAGGCTCTCGCACAGGCCGACGGCGTCGTCGAGGTCGAGGTCCGGCCCGAGGACCACGACGTACTCCTCCGGGTGCTGACCGAGCCAGGCGACGAGGGGGTCGGTGGCGGCGACGCCGTGGCTGCCGCTGGGCAGCGCGGTCAGCAGCGACGTCAGTGTCGCGGGCTCAGGGTCGACGGCGGCGGGCATCCTGCCTCACTTGAAGAGGTTGAGGGCGGTCACGCCGGGACCCGGGCGGACGCTGCTGGTGTCGGTCAGCAGCGCGAACGCCACCTCCCCGGTCGATGACGCGAAGAGCACCTTCTGGGCGTCGGCCTGGTCGACGGCGATCGTCAGCAGGGTCCGGGGCAGCTGCTCGGTGGTCTGCTGTCCGGTGTCGTCCGTCGTCGTCGTGGAGACCGGTGTCGTGGAGCCGACACCGAGCACGGTGACCCGGTCGAGCAGCATCCGGGTGAACGGCTGGCCGGCCGTGTCGACGCCGTTGACGAACACCGCGATCTGCGAGCCCGGGTTGACGAAGCCGGCAACCCGCGCGGGGTCGGTGAGGTTGACGGAGATCGCCAACCGGCCCTTCGGGATCTGCAGCGGCGACGCCGCCTCGGCCAGCCCGCCGAACTTGTCGGCGATGATCTGCTCGCCCGGGTAGATCCGGGTCAGCGCCACGAGTCCGGCCAGGCCGTCGGCCGCGGTCTGCGCGCCGGCCAGCAGCTGGCCACGGGGGACGGGCTGGAGCTGGACCTTGCCGGCGGCGGCCGCTGCGTCGAGGGTCTCTCCGGCCTCGATCGGTGCGGTGGCCCGGAGCACCTCCACCGTCTCGAAGCGGCGCTCGGCACGCGCGTCGGCGCCACGCACGTAGAGCAGGACCAGGACCACTCCGAGGGTCGCCACCAGGGCTGCTGCGACGAGGAGAAGCCTGCGTCGATCCATCGGTGGCACCTTTCGGGTCGGGCCGGACCGCCGCACCCCCAGGGGAGGGCCGGGCCACTCGCGCTGCTGTTGTCGCCCCCACCCGAACGGACGCCGACACCGGGCATCACTCTAGGAGACAGTTGTCCTACCGGCCGGTAAATCCGGCAAGTGTCGGACTCTCCGGCTCGCTCTCAGGACGGGTAGAGCGCGTCGACCTCGTCACGGAGCTCGCGCATCACGACGTTGCGCTTGAGCTTCAGGCTCGGCGTCAGCTGCCCGCCTTCCTCGGTCCACTCGTCCGGGAGGATCCGGAACTTCCGGATCGACTCGGCCTTGGAGACGGCCTTGTTGGCCTCCTCGACGGCCGACTCGATCTCGGCACGGAGATCGGGGTCGTCGACGTTGTCGGCGATGTCGCCGCTCTTGCCGTGCGCCGCGGCCCAGGCCGGGAAGGACTCGGGGTCGATGGTGACCAGGGCGGCGATGAACGGCTGCCCGTCGCCCACGACGATGCACTGGTCGACCAGCGAGTGCGCCCGGAGCCGGTCCTCGAGGACGGCGGGCGCGACGTTCTTGCCGCCCGCGGTCACCAGGATCTCCTTCTTGCGGCCGGTGATCCGTACGAAGCCCTCGTCGTCGACCTCGCCCACGTCGCCGGTGTGGAACCAGCCGTCGCGCTCGAGCGCCTCGCGGGTCGCCTCCTCGTTCTCCCAGTAGCCCGCGAACACCTGGCCGCCCCGGAACAGCAGCTCACCGTCGTCGGCGACCCGGACGGCCGTGCCGGGGATCGGCCTGCCGACGGTGCCGATCTTGCACGCGTCCGGGAGGTTGACGGTGAGGGCCGCGGTCGTCTCGGTCAGGCCGTAGCCCTCGAGGACGGTGAGCCCGATGCCGCGGTAGAAGTGGCCGAGCCGCTCGCCGAGGGGGGCACCGCCGGAGACGGCGTACTGGCAGTTGCCCCCGAGGGCGTCGCGCAGCTTGCCGTAGACCAGCCGGGAGAAGAGGGCGTGCTGGGCGCGGACGGCGAGCGAGGGCCGGTCCCGGTCGAGCCCGCGCGAGTAGGCGATGGCCGTCTCGGCGGCCCGGTCGAAGATCTTTCCCTTGCCGTCCGCGGTGGCCTTCTGCGAGGCCGTGTTGAAGACCTTCTCGAAGACCCGGGGGACCGCGAGGATGAACGTGGGCCGGAACTCCTGGAGGTCGCCCAGCAGGTTCTTGATGTCCGCGCTGTGGCCCAGGCGGGTGCGGGACTTCACGCAGCCGACCTGGATGATCCGTGCGAACACGTGGGCGAGCGGCAGGAACAGCAGGGTGGAGGCACCCTCCGTGGCGAAGAGCCGCTCGAGCTCGTCGACCGCGACACCGAGCTCGAACATGAAGTTGCCGTGGGTGAGCATGCACCCCTTCGGCCGCCCGGTGGTGCCCGAGGTGTAGATCAGGGTGGCGAGGTCGAGGGGCGTGGCGGTGGTACGCCGCTTCTCGAGCTCCTCGTCGGAGATGTCCTCGCCGAGGCGGCGCAGCACGTCGATGGCGTTGTCGGCGAGCGACCACAGGTGGTTGAGCTGGTCGAGGTCGGCGCGTGCCTCGTTGACGCGGGCCACGTGGTCGGCGCCCTCGGCGACGACGGCGCGGGCGCCGGAGTCGCGGAGGATCCAGGCGATCTGCTCCGTCGAGGAGGTCTCGTAGACGGGCACGGTCACCGCGCCGGCGAACCAGATGGCGTAGTCGAGGAGCGTCCACTCGTAGCGGGTCTTCGAGATCAGGGCGACCCGGTCGCCGGGCTCGATCCCGGCCGCGACCAACCCCTTGGCGACCGCACTGACCTCGGCGAGGAAGGCGGCAGCGGTGACGTCTCGCCACTCGCCGTCGACGTGGCGGCTGAACGCGACGCTGTCCCCGGCCTCACGCGCGTTGACGACCACGTCGTCGGTGAGGTTTCCGGTGGCGGGGACCTCGATCGTCAGGGGCGTGGAGAACTCACGCACAGTGCCTCCTCAGTGCTCACGGGGGAGGTTACCGCTGGTCCCGGGGACGGGCTCATCCGGTACGGTTCTCCCATGGCCGAGCAGACGACGTCTTCCATCGTCATCGATGCCTCTCCCGCCGAGGTCATGGCCGTCATCGCCGACTTCGACGCCTACCCCGAGTGGGCCAAGGGCGTGAAGACCGCCGACGTCGTGGCGTCGTACGACTCCGGCACCGCGGGTGGCCGCGCCGAGCAGGTGTTCTTCGCTCTGGACGTCTCACCGATCAAGGACGAGTACACCCTCTCCTACGTGTGGGACGCGGACCGCCAGGTCACCTGGACCCTCGTCGAGGGCAAGATGCTGCGCGCCCTCGACGGCGCCTACGTGCTCGAGGACCTCGGCAACGGCTCGACCGAGGTGACCTACCAGCTGGCGCTCGACGTCTCGA
>JAOPXF010000333.1 GCA_025965295.1 Nocardioides sp. | reverse complement strand
CCAGTACGACACCAGGCCGTAGGCCGCGGAGTGGGCCTTGTTGAAGGCGTAGTCGGAGAACGGCAGCAGGGTGTCCCAGAGCGCCTTGATGGCGCCGTAGGAGAAGCCGCGCTCGGTCATGCCGCTCGAGAAGGTCTCGAACTGCTTGTCCAGCTCGGACTTCTTCTTCTTGCCCATCGCGCGCCGCAGGAGGTCCGCCTGGCCCAGCGTGTAGCCCGCCAGCTGCTGGGCGATCGCCATGACCTGCTCCTGGTAGACGATCAGGCCGTAGGTCTCGCCCAGCACCTCCTCGAGTGCGTCGGCGAGCTCGGGGTGCAGCGGCTCGACCGGCTCGCGTCCGGTCTTGCGGCGGGCGTACTTGTTGTGGGAGTCGGCACCCATCGGGCCCGGCCGGTAGAGCGCGCCCACGGCCGAGATGTCCTCGAAGCAGTCGGGCCGCATCGACCGCAGCAGGGCCCGCATCGGCCCGCCGTCGAGCTGGAAGACGCCGAGCGTGTCGCCGCGCTGCAGCAGGGCGTACGTCGCCTCGTCGGTGAGCTCGAGGGTCTCGAGCACGACCTCCTCGCCGCGGTTGGCCTGGATGTTCTTGAGGGCGTCGTCGAGGACCGTGAGGTTGCGCAGCCCCAGGAAGTCCATCTTGATCAGGCCGAGGCTCTCGCAGGTCGGGTAGTCGAACTGCGTGATCATGGCGCCGTCGGCGGGGCGCTTGAGCATCGGGATGATGTCGAGCAGCGGCTCGCTCGACATGATCACGCCGGCCGCGTGCACGCCCCACTGGCGCTTGAGCCCCTCGATGCCGATGGCGGTGTCGACGACCCGCTTGACGTCGGCGTCGCCGTCGTAGAGGGTCCGGAACTCGCCGCCCTCGCCGAAGCGCTTGTGGGCGGGGTCGAAGATCTCCTTGAGCGGGACGTCCTTGCCCATCACCGCGGCGGGCATGGCCTTGGTGATGTGGTCGCCCATCGCGAACGGGTAGCCGAGGATGCGGCTGGAGTCCTTGACGGCCTGCTTGGCCTTGATGGTGCCGTAGGTGACGATCATCGAGACCCGGTCGTCGCCGTACTTGTCGGTGACGTAGCGGATCACCTCGCCGCGGCGGCGCTCGTCGAAGTCGATGTCGAAGTCGGGCATCGAGACCCGGTCGGGGTTGAGGAACCGCTCGAAGATCAGGCCGTGGCGCAGCGGGTCGAGGTCGGTGATCCGCATCGCGTAGGCGACCATCGAGCCGGCACCGGAGCCACGGCCCGGGCCCACCCGGATGCCGTTGTCCTTGGCCCAGTTGATGAAGTCGGCGACGACGAGGAAGTAGCCGGGGAAGCCCATCTGGGTGATGACGCCGACCTCGAAGTCGGCCTGCCTGCGCACGTCGTCGGGGATGCCGCCCGGGTAGCGGTAGTGCAGGCCCTTCTCGACCTCCTTGACCAGCCAGGAGTCCTCGTTCTCGCCCTCGGGGCAGGGGAAGCGCGGCATGAAGGTGCCGTTGCCCTCGGTGAACGCGACGTCGCAGCGCTCCGCGATCAGCAGCGTGTTGTCACACGCCTCGGGCAGGTCGCTCCACAGCGCCCGCATCTCGGCCGCGCTCTTGAGGTAGTAGCCGTCACCGCTGAAGGCGAAGCGCTGGCCCGGGCCGTCTCCGGCGGGGATGTCCATCGTGCTGCCGGAGTTGATGCAGAGCAGGTGCTCCTGGGACTTCGCGTCGGCCTGGTCGACGTAGTGGGAGTCGTTGGTGGCGAGCAGCGGGATGCGCAGGTCCTGGGAGAGGCGCAGCAGGCCGTCGCGGACGCGCTTCTCGATGTCGAGGCCGTGGTCCATCAGCTCGAGGAAGTAGTTGTCGCGACCGAGGATGTCCTGGAAGTCGGCGGCGGCCTGGCGAGCGGCGTCGTAGTTGCCGTGCCGCAGGTGGACCTGGACCTCGCCGGAGGGGCAGCCGGTCGTGCCGATGATGCCCCGGGAGTGCTGCGAGAGCAGCTCACGGTCCATGCGGGGGTGCTTGAAGAAGCCGTCGCGCCAGGCACCCGTGGAGAGCCGGAAGAGGTTGTGCATGCCCTCGGTGCTCTCGGAGAGCAGGGTCATGTGGGTGTAGGCACCGCGCGCGGAGACGACGTCGGGCCCGCCGCCGTAGAAGTTGACGCCCTTGCGCTCGAAGCGAGAGATGTTGGGGGCGAAGTAGGCCTCGATGCCGATGATCGGCTTGACCCCGGCCTCCCGTGCCCTCTTGTAGAACTCGTAGGCCCCGAACACGTTGCCGTGGTCGGTCATCGCGACCGCCGGCATCCCGAGCTCGGCGGCCCGCTCGGTGAGCGCCCCGAGCCGCGCCGCCCCGTCGAGCATGGAGTACTCGGTGTGCACGTGGAGGTGGACGAAGGAGTCCTGGGCTGTCGCCATCGTCGCTGGCCACTCCTCGGCTGATCTCGGGGCTCATCTGGGGCTGATCTGGGGCTCATCTGGGCAGTTCCGGGCGTGCAGCAGCGGCCACGGCACATGCCGCGACGGTCATCCGGGGGGAAGACCGTCAGCCTACGACACCGCCCACGGACATCGTGGCAGCCACGTCCGACATTCCGGGGCTCAGGGGCCGCCGGCCGCGTCCAGGCTCTCGGTGATGACCGCGTCGACGATCCGGGCCAGCCGGTCGACCCCCAGCTCGGGGGCCCGCCGCGCCATCGCCTCGGCGATCGCGCGCTCGCGGGCCGGGTCGCGGCGGGTGTCGTGCTTGTGGTCCTGGACCGCCCGGGTGAGGGCGACGCGCCGGGCCAGGAGGTCGCCTAGCTGCTCGTCGACCTCGTCGATCAGCCCGCGGAGGAACTCCAGCGGGCGGGCACCGGGCCAGGCCATCCGGACGTCGGGTTCCTTCTCCTCGTTGGCGTCCCCGTCCGTGCGCTCCAGGTCCCCGAGCCCGTGGCGCTCGTAGAAGCGTCGCGCCGGCACGTTGCTCTCGAAGACCCACAGGCAGAAGCCCGCCGGGCGCAGGGTCTTGACCAGGTCGAGCAGCGTGCTGCCGATGCCCTGGCCGGCGGCCTCCGGGTCGACGTACAGGTCGTCGAGCCAGTCGCCGTGGACGCGGGCGTAGCCCAGCAGCGCACCCCCGTCACCGGGCCCGGCCGCCGCGACCCAGACCTCCTGCTCGCGCAGGTCCCAGGAGCCGACCCAGCTGCGGACCTCGGGCAGCGGGTGGAGGCTCCGCGGCATCTGGGGGTACGCCGACTCCCGCACCCGCACGTGCAGCTCGGCGATGTCGGGGAGGTCGAGCGCGGTCGCCGGACGGAGCAGCACCTGCTCCATCAGTGCGCCTCGCGGATGACCTCGAGGGCCGAGGCCAGGTCGTCGGGGTAGGTCGACTCGTACTCGACCTGCTCGCCGGTGTCGGGGTGCTCGAAGCCGAGTCGCACGGCGTGCAGCCACTGGCGCTCCAGCCCGACCCGCTTGGCCAGGCTGGGGTCGGCGCCGTACGTCACGTCGCCCAGGCAGGGATGCTTGAGCGCGGCCATGTGCACCCGGATCTGGTGGGTGCGGCCGGTCTCCAGGTGCACCTCGAGCAGGCTCGCGAAGCGGTGCGCCTCGAGCGTCTCGTAGTGGGTGACGCTGGCCCGCCCGTCGGCCATGACGGCGAACTTGTAGTCGGCCTTGGGGTGTCGGCCGATCGGCGCGTCGATGGTGCCCACGTGCGGGTCCGGGTGGCCCTGCACGAGAGCGTGGTAGGTCTTGTCGACGGTCCGGTTGCGGAAGGCGTTCTTGAGCACCGAGTAGGCGTGCTCGGACTTGCAGATCACCATCACGCCCGAGGTGCCGACGTCGAGCCGCTGGACGATGCCCTGCCGCTCCGAGGCGCCGCTGGTGGCGATCCGGAAGCCCGCACCCGCGAGGTGGCCGACGACGGTGGGCCCGTTCCAGCCCGGGGACGGGTGCACCGCCACGCCGACCGGCTTGTCGATCACGACGATGGAGTCGTCGTCGTGGATGATCTTGATGCCCTCGACGATCTGGGCCTTCACGGCCAGCGGGTCGACGACTGTCGGGATCGTGACGTCGAGGACGGCGCCGGGCAGCACCCGGTCGCTCTTGCCCACGCCGGAGCCGTCGACCTGCACGTGGCCCGCCGCGATCAGCTCGGCCGCGCGGGTGCGGGAGAGGCCGAACATGCGGGCCATGGCCGCGTCGACACGCTCCCCCGCGAGGCCGTCCGGGACGGACAGGACACGGTGGTCGGAAGCAGTCATGCCCGGGACTCCTGGCGGGGCTCGTCCCCGGTGGCGCGGTGGCCGTCGATCCGGATGCCGCGGAACGCCTGCAGGAGGATGAGGCCGGCGGCCGCGTTGATGCACATGTCGGCGACGTTGAAGACCGGCCAGTGCGGCACCATCAGGAAGTCGATGACGTGCCCGCGGAACGGTCCGGGTGAGCGGAAGATGCGATCGGTGAGGTTGCCGGTGACCCCGGCCAGCAGCAGTCCCAGCGCGACGGCCCAGCCGGTGCCGGCGACCCGGCGGCTCAGGTACAGCACGACCAGCGCCGCCAGCACGGCCACGCAGGCGAGCAGCACGGTGTACTCGGTGCCGGTGCTGAACGCGGCGCCCGGGTTGCGGGTCAGGTGCAGGACCAAGAGGTCGCCGACGACGGGGACGTCGGGACGCCCCGTCAGCCGGTCGACGGCCAGGAGCTTGGTGCCCAGGTCGAGGGCGTACGCCGCGATCGCGACGACGGCGAAGAGCCGGGTCGCGCGCGCCCGGGAAGGGGGGCGACGGTCCGGGCCCGGGATGGTGGAGTCGCCGGTCAGCGACGTTCCTCGCGCTGCTTGCATGTCAGGCACAGTGTGGCACGGGGGAACGCCATGACCCGCATCTTGCCGATGGGGTTGCCGCACGACTCGCACACGCCGTAGGTGCCGTCGTCGATGCGGGCCAGGGCCCGCTCGATCTGCGCCAGCTTGTCACGCTCGTTGTTGAGCACGGTCAACTCGTGGTCGCGCTCGAAGCTGGTCGCGCCCATGTCGGCCTGGTCGTGGCCGGCGCCGTCGCCGGCGTCGCGCATCAGGCCGGAGAGCTCGGCCTCCTGCTTCTCGATGATCTCGCTGCTGTGGTCTCGCTGGTGGTGCAGCTCGTCGAGGACCTCCTTGAGCTCGGCCTTGGTCCAGGCGCCCTCGCCCTCCTTGACCACGAGGGCGCTGACCGGCGCCTTGCGGGCGGTCGCCGAGGCGGGAGCGGTCTTCCTGGCCGGAGCCTTCTTCACGGGCGCAGCCTTCTTCGCCGGGGTGGTCGTGGGGGCCTTGGCGGGCGCCTTCTTCGCAGGGGCCTTCTTCGCGGGGGCGGCCTTGCTGGCGGTCGTCTTCTTCGCGGGGGCGGCCTTGGTGGCGGTCGTCTTCTTCGCGGGGGCGGCCTTGCTGGCGGTCGTCTTCTTGGCCGGCGCGGCTTTCGTGGCGGTCGTCTTCTTGGCCGGCGCGGCTTTCGTGGCGGTCGTCCTCTTGGCCGGCGCGGCCTTCGTGGCGGTCGTCCTCTTGGCCGGCGCGGCCTTCGTGGCGGTCGGGGTGGCCTTCTTGGGCGTGGCCGCGGCCGTGGCGGGGGCGGCGGTCCGGGCGGGGCGGCGCGAGATGACCTTGCGGGCGGCCGAGGCCGCCTGCCCAGCGAGCGACTTGCGGGTGCTGCGAGCCATTGGAAAGGGCCTCCCTCGGGCCGGACCACGTGTGGCGGCAGCCACAGTGTGGACGGAGGGTAGCCGCTCGGTGGGAGCGACTCAAAACCGGCGCACCGGTCGGTCCCCGCGCACATGCGAGACACGGCCGGACCCGTGAGGGTCCGACCGTGTCGTCGGGTCAGTCGTGGTGCCGGCCGATCAGGCCTCGTCCTCGCCCAGGATCGAGCGGAGCCGCTTGGGAGCGGGCTGCTCGTCGCCGATCGGGCCGGAGCCCTCCGAGGGCCCGCTGAGGGCCTCGAGCTGCTGGGTGAAGTAGCTCTTCAGGCGCGAGCGGTACTCGCGCTCGAACGAGCGGAGGTTCTCCACCTCGGCGGCCAGCTTGTCGCGCTCCTTCTCCAGGTCGCCGAACATCTGCTGGCGACGCTCGGCGGTCTCGGAGTCGAGCATCTGCGCGCGGGTGCGGGCATCGGCCTCGAGCCGGTCGGCCTTGGACTTGGACTCGGACTCGAGACGCTCGGACTTGGTGCGGGCCTCGCCGACGATCTTGTCGGCGTCGTTCTTGGCCTCCTCGACGAGCTCGTCGGCGTTGCGGGTCGCGATCTCGAGCAACCGGGCCGCGGCATTGGAGGCCTGCGGGACGGTCTCGATGCGAATCGTCTCGACCGGGGTGGCAGCCACCGCCGGGGTGGGCGCGGCAACCGGCTCGGGCGCCTTCTCCTCGACCTTCGGGGCCTCGGGAGCCTTCTCGGCCGGAGCCGGAGCGCCCTGGGCGGAGGACAACTTCGACCGCAGGTCGTCGTTCTCCTTCGTGAGCCGCGCGAGCTCGGCCTCCACCTCGTCGAGGAACTGGTCGACCGCCCCCATGTCGTAGCCCTCACGGAGCCGGACCGGAGTAAAGCGCTTGTTGCTCACGTCCTCAGGCGTCAGCGGCATGACCTCACCCATTCATTCTCGTCAGAGTTGCTGTCCGTCGAACAATAGCGCCTGTGCTGGTCACCGAAGCACCCCACCACCGCGCGTCCCAGGTCAGGGGAAGAAGATCTGCCGGTTGACCTGGAGCAGTACATAAGCAGCGATCATCACGATCAGGAA
>JAOPXF010000307.1 GCA_025965295.1 Nocardioides sp. | reverse complement strand
CGATCCAGACGAAGTGGCTGGATACGTCGTAGGGCTGCTGGGTGCGGGAGTCGATGCGGGTCAGGGCGTGCTCGTACTCCAGGATCAGCGCCTCGTGGCTGGAGTGGAAGTCGACGCGGTGGAACTCGTCGGGGTCCGCCCCGATGGCCTGCATGAAGGTGAGCGCCCGCTCGATCTCGGCGGCGACCAGCTCGTAGCGCTGGCCGACGGCCGACTCGCGGACGAAGTCGGTGTTCCAGGTGTGCACCTGGCGCAGGTCGGCGTAGCCGCCCGTGACGAACGCGCGGACCAGGTTGAGCGTGGCCGCGGAGGAGTTGTAGACGTCGACCAGCCGCTGCGGGTCGGGGATCCGGGCCTCGGGGGTGAAGTCGAAGCCGTTGACGGCGTCACCGCGGTAGGCCGGCAGCGTCACGCCGTCGCGGGTCTCGAGGTCGGAGGAGCGCGGCTTGGCGTACTGGCCGGCGATCCGGCCGACCTTCACGACCGGCACGGAGGCGGCGTAGGTCAGCACGACGGCCATCTGCAGCAGCACCCGCAGCTTGTTGCGCACGTTGTCGGCGGTGACGCCGGCGAACGTCTCGGCGCAGTCGCCGCCCTGGAGCAGGAACGCCTCGCCGCGCGCCACGGCCGCGATCTTGGCCTTGAGCTCGTCGCACTCGCCCGCGAACACCAGCGGCGGCGCGGTCCGGAGGCGGGCCACCGCGGCGTCGACCGCCCCGCGGTCGGGGTACGTCGGCTGCTGGGCGGGACCCATGGCGTGCAGGGTCGCGAGGTCGGGGATGCTCACCGGTCAAGGGTACGCGGGTGGCGGCACTACTCCTGCAAGTGGTCGATGTCGCGGAATCCGGTCTTCTTGGCGCGGATGCCGCGGTTGGTCAGCCAGGTCAGCGCCCACAGGAAGATGCCGATGCCGAGGAGGCCGCCGGCGATCTGGTACTGGATGTAGTCCGTGCTGTCGCGCGCCCAGGGTCCGACGAGGAACAGGCAGGCCACCGCGCCGACGAACGGCACCCACGAGGGGGCCCTGAACGCGTCGTCCGGTGAGGGGTCGCGGCGCAGCACGACGCAGGCGATGTTCACCACCGTGAACACGCACAGCAGCAGCAGCGCGGTGGTGCCGGAGAGGGCGGCGATGATCGGGGTCTCGGCGAGGAACGTGACCACGATGATCAGGCCCAGGGCGAGCAGCGACGAGAACGCGATGCCGGCCCAGGGCGTGCGCCGGCCGGGGAGCACCTTGCCCAGGGTGCGCGGGAGGACGTCCTGCTGGGCCAGGCCGTAGAGGAGGCGACTGGCCATCAGCATGTTGATCAGGGCGGTGTTGGCCACCGCGAAGACCGTCAGGAACGGGAAGATGACGTCGATCGGGATCCCCGGCGCACCGATGGAGACCACGGACAGCAGGACCTTGCCCTCGTCGGCGACGACGGCCTCGATGTCGCCCTCGGGGATCACCGCGATGACCGAGACGGCGACCAGGATGTAGAAGACGACCGCGATGCCCAGACCGGTCAGCATCACCTTGGGGAAGACCTTGTTGGGGTTCTGGACCTCCTCGACCATGTTGACGGAGTCCTCGAAGCCCACCATCGCGAAGAACGCGATCGCGGTCGCCACGGTCACGGCCAGGAAGAGCCCCCGGTCGGAGCCCGAGTTGAAGACCACGATCCGCCCCATGTCGGCGTCGCCCTGGGCCATCACCACGAACCCGATGACGATCACGATGACGAGGGCGGACATCTCGATCAGGGTCAGCACGACGTTGAACTTCACGCTCTCGCCGACGCCGCGCAGGTTGATCGCGGCCAGCAGCAGCATGAACGCCATCGCGACGATCGTGACCGCCACGTTGCCCTGGGAGACGTGGATGCCGATCCCGTCGAGCCCGGCGAGCCGGTTGGTCGCCAGCAGGTTGGACGACGTCGAGGCGCTGGTGATGCCCGAGCAGACCACGGCGAACGCCACCAGGAACGTCACGAAGTGGATCCCGAACGCCTTGTGCGTGTACAACGCGGCCCCGGCGGCCTGGGGGTACTTCGTCACCAGCTCGAGGTAGGAGTACGCCGTGAGCGTGGCGACCGCGAACGCGACCAGGAACGGCACCCAGACGATCCCGCCGACCTCGAGCGCCATCTGCCCGGTGACGGCGTAGATGCCCGCCCCGAGGATGTCGCCGACGATGAACAGCAGCAGCAGCCTGGGTCCCATCACCCGCTTCAGGTCGGGCTCGGGGCCGTTGACGTCGACGGGGTCGGTGGCGGTGGCGCTCATGGGGGCTCCTGGGTCGGCGGGGTCAGGGGTCCCCCGGCGTGCACGGGGGTGCTCCCCCACTCCCCACCTTCCGCCCGGCGCAAACCTCGGACCGGCCCGCCTACCCGAAGAAGACCTGGGCCACGAGCCAGTTCACGCCGATGCCCACGACCAGCCCCGCGAGGTAAGCCCCCAGCCGCCCGAGCAGGCCGCCGGAGATCGACAGGTCGGTGGGGATGCCGTCCTCCCACCAGCGCGGGTCGCCCGCGATCCTCGCGAGCTGGTCGCTGTCGACGGACGGGTCCAGCACGGCGACCTCGGGACGGACGGGGTGCACCGCGAGGGCCACCGGGTGGCCCTTGCGGAGCTGGAGCAGCAGGTCGGCCGGCACGAGGGCACCGACCCGTCGGGCCGGCCCGTCGACGAGGGCGGTGGCCACGATGATGAATCCCTTCCCGGGCAATGGCCCGGGATGACCGAGCAGGAAGGGCGGGCCCTTCACCAGACGACGTCGCGCGACCCGCGCGGGCACGAGGTCGGCGATCACGGTGCCGGTGACGATCTCGGTGCTGCCGCGCACGATCTCCGCACACAGCGACCGGTCGGCGCGCCGGCTCAGGTGATCCTCCCCGATAGAGGCAAGGCACATGATGGCCATCCCCACGCCGAACATCCCGAGCCACACGGTCTCGTGCCCGGACAGCAGGAGGAGGGCGCCGAGCATCAGGCCCGCGCCGAGCGTCACGGCGAACGAGCAGATCCGCGTGACTCGGGTGCGGTCGTTGAGCATCCCCGCTTCCTACCCGCGGTGGTGGACTTCAACCCTGCTCAGGGCGGCCCGCCTACCCGAAGAAGACCTGGGCCTCGGCGTACTCCTCGGGGCTCACGAGCTTGAGCTCGCCGGTGCCCTCGATCAACGGCACCCGGATGATCCTGGTGCCGCGCAGCGCCATCATCGTGCCGAAGTCGCCGTCGGCGACCGCATCGATAGCCTGGAGGCCGAAGCGGGTGGCCAGCCAGCGGTCGAACGCCGTGGGCGTGCCGCCGCGCTGGATGTGGCCGAGCACCACGGCCCTCGCCTCGGCACCGGTGCGCGCCTCGATCTCGCTGGCGAGCCGGTCACCGATGCCGCCGAGGCGCACGTGGCCGAAGGCGTCCTGCTCGCCGGAGACCAGCGTCATGTCGCCGCCCTCGGCCGGGACCGCGCCCTCGGACACGACCACGATCGGGGCGTACTTCGTCTCGAAGCGCTGCTTGACCAGGGCGCAGACCGCCTCGATGTCGAAGGGCTGCTCAGGGATCAGGACGACGTTCGCACCGCCGGCGATGCCGGCGTGCAGGGCGATCCAGCCGGCGTGCCGGCCCATCACCTCGACGACGAGGACCCGGTGGTGCGACTCGGCCGTGGTGTGCAGCCGGTCGATCGCCTCCATGGCGATGTTCACGGCCGTGTCGAAGCCGAAGGTGAAGTCGGTGCCGGACAGGTCGTTGTCGATCGTCTTGGGCACGCCGACGACGTTGACGCCGAGGTCGGCGAGCTTGGTGGCCACGCCGAGGGTGTCCTCGCC
>JAOPXF010000274.1 GCA_025965295.1 Nocardioides sp. | reverse complement strand
TGTGCGCGGACCTCGTGGCGACGATGCGCGTGTCGCCCGGCTGCGTCGGCCTCGCCGCCCCGCAGGTCGGCGTCGCCGCCCAGGCCTTCTGCGTCGACGTCACCGGCCACCCCAAGACGCGGACCGGGCACGGCCTCGTCGTGCTGGTCAACGCCCGCGTCGTCGAGTCCAGCCGGAACGAGCGCGCCCGCGAGGGCTGCATGTCCGTCCCCGACCTCACCGGTGACGTCAAGCGCGCGACCCGCGTGACCGTCCGCGGGCAGCTGCCGGGCACCGGCGAGGAGACCGAGGTCGTGACCGACGCGTTCGAGGCGCGGGCCCTGCAGCACGAGATCGACCACTGCGCGGGGCTGCTCTTCCTCGACCGGGTGGCCGGCGCGCACGCGATCTACGCCCGCCAGACCTACTTATAGCCCCCCTGTTGACGCAGTCTCGCCCCTGTATCCCAACCGGCAGAGGACGTCGCCTTAAAAGCGATTCAGTCTGGGTTCGAGTCCCAGCGGGGGCACCACATGGTTCTCTCTCGAACCTTCACGAAGACAGAGATTCGTGTCTGTCTGGCGAGAGAACCCTCGGCGGCGTAGTTCGTGATCCACGGATGCTCCCACGTCGTGAGCATCGCGGTGTTCCGGGCCTGATCTGGCGAGTGCTGGCCAATCGCCAAGGCCGTGCGCCAAGGTCGCATCGAACAGCGAGACGTCGACAGCATCGCGGTGCCATCGCTAAGCCGCGCGTCGGTCCACCTCTTCGCTGAACGGTGGGCCGCTCAGCAGTCAGCAGCAGCCAAGCGGCGCACTGCGAAGATCGTTGGTGGTTCCACCGAGCCCATGTCTGGTCGGCTGCTGCCTCGCGCCAGTGGACCCCATCGACTCAAGGCGCTGAGGCATGGCCGGACTTCGGGCCGAGGGTTTCAGCGGCTCGGCTTCTGGGTAGGCGATGCCCGGCACTACTCGGGTGGCGCCAGAGCAGGAGACGCGGCTATGTCAGAGCTAGCAGCGGACTTCGCGCACCTCAACCGGGCACGCGACGACGTCGCTAGTACTGCGGATGCCCTCGAACGCGAGCGCGCCGACCTTGAGCGCTCCCTCCACAGCCTCCTGGACGGCGACTGGACCGGTCCCGCGGCCGGCCAGTTCCGTGCCGCTTTCAGCGAGTGGGCGGGTGGCGCTCGGACCGTGCTTGGTGGCCTCCACGCCACTTCCGTGCTCATTGACGAGACCCGCAGCATCCTCGAAAGCCAAGACAGCACGGTCAGTTCCGGCATGGCCCACCTCCACACCAGGCTCTCCTAACAAGGCCGGCGGGAGAGGATCCGAACAGTGGGCGTCTACACCGCAGACCTCGACCTGATCGCGGCCCGTATCGACCAGATGACGGCCTTTGAACGGTCCCTCGAGCAGCACCTGACGCGGCTCCAGGCCGACCTCGACCGCCTGCACGACACCTGGACCGGACAGGCCGCCGACGCTCAGCAACGTGCGCACGACCAGTGGAGCAAGGGCGCGGAGGAGATGCGGACCGCGCTCGCGGACCTCCGCTCGGTCGCCGAGGTCGCCAGGAGCAACTACGCGAACGCCGCCGAGGCGAACCTCACGATGTGGAATCGAATCTCATGAGGCTCGCAGTCGAGGGCGGCGGCTACACCCAGGCATGCGAGGCCCTGTATTCCGGCAACCACGACGTGGGTTCGACGATGCTCGATCTGTCCAGCACGGTGGACGGCGGCGCCAGCATGGCCGGAGGCGACACGTGTGGCCAGGCATGGGCCCAGCAGTACGACCCCGCCGCAGCCAAAGCCCTCGAAGCCGGAGCCAAGATGGCTGACGCCTTCGCGCGGCTGGCGAACCTGACCAACGCATCCCTGGTCAACCACAAGGCGGCCGACGGGGGCGCGCTCCTGAGTCCCAGCCCGTACTCCCAGGCGAACGACGGCGACCACGACCCAGACCACTGGAGCGAGTCCATCAGCCTCGGCACCCCGCCATCGGCGTACGGCGGCACCGGCGACGAACCCGGCTGGTGGCACTGGATCTCCGGGCACGTCGGCGGCTGGTTCTGGCCCGATGCCGACACCGGGCGACTGCGCAGTGTCGGCGCCGGCTGGCAGAAGGCAGCCGACGCGATGAACGCCAACGCCGACTGGGCCGACTCGGCAATCGCCAGTCTCGAGATCGAACGTTCCCCGGAGATCTCCGTCGCTGTCAGGGCGCTGCGCGACCTGAAGACACACTGCGCCGGGCTCGGCGACGCGTTTCACGAGCTCGGGCAGGCATGCCTCGACTACGCCGACGACGTCGATGCCAAGCACGAGGAGATTGAGCACGAACTCACGAGCTTCATCGAGTGGACCGTCGGCATCGAGCTCGGCGGCGCCATCCTCGGGGCCTTCACCCTCGGAGCAGGCGAAGGCGCCGCCCAAGCAGCCGAGGCGGCCGAGGTCGCCAACGCGGCCTCCAAGGTCATCGGCATCCTCACCAAGCTCCTCGAACTCGCCAAAGCCGCCGCGACCGCCGTCGGCGCCGTCGTTGCGCGCATCGGCGAGATCGTCGCGGACCTCGGCCGCTTCCTCACCGGCACACGGGAGGTCGCGGCCGTCGAACGCGCAGGAGCCGAGGCGGCCAAAGCAGCCGCGTCACGCGGAGCCTGGACCAAGGTGTCGGAGGGAATGTCGGATCGTGCCGCCGCCTACCAAGAACAGATCACCGGTCATTCGGCCGACGAGTCCTTTGTCCTGAACGGCATCAGATTCGATGGCATCGCCGCTGACGGGACCCTCATCGATGCCAAGGGACTGGCCTACGAGAGGTTCGTCAAGGATGGCGAGTTCCTGCCCTGGTGCGAGGCACGTCAGAAGCTGCTAGGTCAAGCCGAACGTCAGACCAGGGCAGCGGAGGGTGCCCCCATCACCTGGCACGTCGCCCACCCCCGCTCCGCCGACGCCATCGAGAACCTGCTCGCCAGCGAGGGCTACACGAACATCCACATCGTCTTCACCGCACCGAAGTGATCAAGGGACGCACACCAAACGACCGACCCGCACCATAGGCTCACAATGGGCCGAGCAAAGCACAGGAATCTCAGACCAAGTTGCATCGAGGAGACCATGTCAGACACCGTCGCCGCCTACTGGCGGGCCCGCGAACAGACACCGGAAGAAGCGGCGAAGCAACTCGCCGCCCTTCTCGACGTCCTGCGGTCCACACACCCCAGTGCCGCCTCCTGGTTCAAGCTAGGAAGGCCGGTCCCTGACCGCGACGACGCCATCGACACCTCGGTGGTGGGTCTGACTCACCTGTTCGCCCAGGGCGTCAACCGTCGCGACACCGACCACAGCATCATCACCGATCTCGGGTACCGAGTGAACTTCTGGAACGGCAATAACGACGATGCCGCTGGGGTCTCGGTCAAGGCCGGAGCCACCTCGACGGTGCCCGGCATCACCAACAGCGTGGTGCTGGACTTTCCCTCGACCCCGGCGTGGCGCGCTGATGCCGAGCAGCTCTTCACCCAGCTTGTCGAGATCTTCGAGCCCGATCGTGCGCTGTGGATGACCAGGGAGTACCGGCGCTCGCAGCCCACCATCGATGGCGCCACCATGTTCGGATGGCTGACCTACCTGACGGGCGCACTCGCGTCCCGCGTGACCAGCACGCCTGACGGCGTCATCCGCCGAGACGTCGCCAATGGAACCGTCTTCATCGCCGGCACCGAGCCCGGCCCCGAGAGTTGCGCCCTCGCCGCGGCCCTCGCCGAGCAACTACTTCGGTGAGAAGATGGGATTCGAAGCAGTTCCTCGTCGTCGGCTGGTTATGGCCCTCTTAGCGATTGGGTCTGCTGCATGGATAGGTGACAACTGACTTGT
>JAOPXF010000273.1 GCA_025965295.1 Nocardioides sp. | reverse complement strand
GGCGTCTGGAGGAACTGGGGGAGGAAGCCGAAGGACGCGAACATCCCGAATCCGACGAAGGCCGCCACCAGGTTGGTCGTCCAGATGCCACGCCGGCGCATCATCTCCATGTCGATCATCGGCACCGGCACGCGGGTCTCGACGCGGATCCACACCACCATCGCCACGCCGGCGACCGCGAAGAGGCCCAGGACGCGGGCCGATCCCCAGCCCCACTGGTTTCCCTCGCTGAGGCCGAGCAGCAGCGCGACCAGCCAGACGGCGAGCAGCACGGCCGGCAGCGCGGGCAGGCGGCCGGGCGTCAGCACCGGTGACTCGGGGATGAACACGAGGGCGGCGAGCGCGGCCAGCGTCGTCGCGATCATCGGCAGCCAGAAGAGCCAGTGGTAGCCGAGGCCGTTCACGATCGGGCCGGCGATCACGATGCCGGCACCGAAGCCGACGGCGGTGAGCGACGCGATCACGCTGAGCGCCGAGGTGACCCGGTCCTTGAACTCGTCGCGGATGATCCCGAAGGCCAGCGGCAGCACGCCGCCCCCGGCGCCCTGCACGACGCGGGCCGCGATCAGCCAGCCGATCGACGGGGCGAGGGCGGCCGCCAGGGACCCGACCGCGAGGGCGCCCAGCGTCACGACCAGCATCCGCTTCTTGCCCACGACGTCGCCGACGCGCCCGAGCAGTGGCGTGCAGATCGACGCCGACAGCAGATAGGCCGTCAGCACCCACGTCACCGTCGTCTGGTCGGTGTCGAACTCGACCTGGATCGTCGCCAGGACGGGCACGATCAGCGACTGGAGCAGGGCGAACGCCGACACGGCGATGGTGAGGACGGCGAACGTGATGCTCGGCCGCCCGTGCAGGGTGGGGGACACGGGTGGAGGCTCTCCTTCAACTGGTTGCTGACGGCAACCACATGGGGAAGATCCTAGTGCCAGCAGCGGCGTCCGCGGGACCGCCCGAAATGTGACGAAGGCCGGTCTGGTGGACCGGCCTTCGTGGGTGGTACGGCATCAGGGACTCGAACCCCGAACCCGCTGATTAAGAGTCAGCTGCTCTGCCAATTGAGCTAATGCCGCGTGGTGAAGCGACGTGAACTCTATCAGCGGACGACGGTCGGGAAAAATCGGGAGGCTCGACCACCGAGGGGCCGGGCTCGACCACCGCAGACCTAGAGCGACTCGAGCACGGCGTGGGCCGCGTTGTGCCCGCCCAGGCCCGAGACGGCGCCGCCGCGGCGGGCGCCGGAGCCGCACAGCAGGACGGACGGGACGTCGGTCTGGACTCCCCACCGCTGGGCCGGCGTCTCCAGGCGTGCGCGGTTGGGCGCCCACGGCCAGTCGAGGTGGCCGTGGAAGATGTGGCCGCCGGGCATGGCCAGGTCGGCCTCGATGTCCTGCGGGCTCTTGGCCTCGATGCACGGGTTGCCGGAGGCGTCGGTGGCCACGCACGACTCGATCGGCTCGACGAGGTGCTCGTTGAGCGACTCGAGGGCCCGGGCGACCGCGAGCGCCTTGGTGGCGACCGGGTCGTCGGCGAAGAGCGACGCGGGTGTGTGCAGGCCGAAGTACGTCAGCGTGTGCGTGCCCTCCGGGGAGCCGCCGAGGATCGACGGGTCGGTGAGCGAGTGGCAGTAGACCTCGCCGGGCAGCACGGCGGGCACCCGGCCGGCGGCGGCATCGGCGTACGCCGCCTCGAGCTGGGTGTAGTCCTCGGCGAGGTGGAGGGTGCCGGCGAAGGCGACGGCCGGGTCGACCCCGGACCTGAGCCGGGGCAGGCGGTCCAGCAGGAAGTTGATCTTGAGCTGAGCTCCCTCGGGCTTGCTGGCCGGGTCCTCCGGCTCGCCCATCAGGATGCGCAGCACCCACGGGGCGACGTTGGAGAGCGCGTAGCGCGCGTCGACGGTCGTGGTGGTCGTGCCGTCGTGCCAGGTGACCTCGGCTCCCTCGGCCGACCCGCGGACCGAGCTGACGCCTGCGGAGGTGATGATCTCGGCGCCGGCGTCGGTCGCGGCCTTCGCCAGCGCGTTCGTGACCGCGCCCATGCCGCCGATCGGCACCCGCCACTCGCCGGTGCCGTTGCCGATCAGGTGGTAGAGGAAGCACCGGTTCTGGACCAGCGACGGGTCGTGCATCGACGCGAACGTGCCGATCAGCCCGTCGGTCGCGACCACGCCTCGGACCGTGTCGTCGGAGAACCTGGCCTCGACCGCCGCGCCGAGGGGGTTCGTGACGAGGTCGCGCCAGATGCCGGGGTCGACCTGGTCGCGGATGGCGCGCTCGGTGGGCAGGTGGGAGAGCAGCGTCGGGGCCACGACGTGGGCGAGGTCGGCGGTGTCGGCGTAGAACTCGCGCCACGCGTCGTACTCCGCGTCGCCGCCGGTCAGCTCGGCGAACGAGCGCCGGGTCGCCTCGCCCTCGGGCCGCTCGACGAGCAGGCCACCGGGCTTCCCGTCGCGGATGACCGGGGTGTACGACGCGGTGCTGCGCGAGGCCAGCCCGATGTCGAGCCCGAGGTCGTCGACCAGCTGCGTGGGCAGGAGCGACACGAGGTAGGAGTAGCGCGAGAGCCGCGCGGGCTTCCCGGCGAACGCCGCAGCCGACACCGCTGCCCCGCCCGTGTGGTCGAGGCGCTCGAGGACGAGCACCGAGAGGCCTGCGCGGGCGAGGTACGCCGCCGACACGAGGCCGTTGTGGCCCCCGCCGACGACGACCACGTCGTAGTTCTTCTTCGCCGAGTTCACCGATCCAACCTAGGGCATCGCTGCCCGGTCGAGGCCGGGGCCACGTGCGGCGAAAGCCCGCGGAGCGGCACCGGATAGGGAATGGTTGCCCTTGCATCAGGCAGGGCCCGGGGGGGCACGTGGAAGAGGTGGGTCGGTGACGCAGTCAAGGACGGTGCGGATGGCCGCACTCCTCCTCGTCATGTCCGTGTGCGGTGCCCTGGCGGTCCAGGGCGCACCGGCCGGCGGCCGGGCCATGGGGATCTGGCCCGTGGGGCTGGCCTCGGGTGTCCTGATCTACGCGCGCGGCCGCCGGGTCCCGGCGCTGACCGCGCTGATCCTCGTCATCGCCGTGGCCACGATCTGGCTGGGAGGCCGGCCCTTCGACGTCGCGGTGGGCTACGGCGTCGGCGTCGCCGCCGAGGTCTGGGTCGTCTGGCGGGTCTTCACGAGAGGCCGGCGGGAGAAGCCGTCCCTGCAGACCGACCGGGACCTGCTGCGGCTGGTGGCGGCCGTGGGGCTCGGTGGGCTGGTCGTAGCCGCGTTGGCCGCCCTGACCTCGGTCGTCACCGGCTTCGGTCACCCGCCGTTGGTCGCCCTGACCATCGCGACCGCCCACGTGGCCTCGCAGCTCACGCTCCTGCCGTTCTTCTCCGAGGTCCACCAGAACCCGTCGGTCGCGCCGACGTGGGAGCGGCTCGCGCAGTGGGTGCTGATCGTGACGGTCACCCCGCTCGTCTTCTACCCGAGCCACTTCCCGTCGCTGGTCTTCCTCGCGATCCCGCTGCTGGGCTGGGGTGCGCTGCGCAACCGGCCGTGGGAGGCGCTGGTCCAGCTGATGGCGGTGCTCTTCTTCGCGGTCGTCATGACGACCTACGGGCTGGGCCCGTTCTCGAGCATCTCCAAGGACCTCAACCTCCCGGTCGACGTGCGCGGCACCGTGCTCGGGGCGTTCGCGGTCGCCTGCGCCCTCGTCGTCGTGCCGCTGATCATCACCGTGGGCCAGCAGCTCGAGAACGCGCACGAGGCGGCCGCCGAGCGGGACAAGGTCCAGAACATCGTCAACAGCACCAGCGGTGTGGCGATCATCGGCACCGACGAGCGCGGCAGGATCACGCTCTTCAACCCGGGGGCCGAGCGCCTGCTCGGCTACACCCGGGGGGAGGTGCTGGGCCACACGACGAGGTTCCTGCACTCCGCCCGGGGCATCGCCGCCCAGGCGAAGGAGCTGGGGGTCGCGAACGACTTCGCGACCGTGGCCCGGGCGATGGCGAACCCCACGGCCGCCGGTCGCGACATGGGCTTCCTGACCAAGGACGGCGAGGAGCGCACCCACTCGATGACGCTCACCCGGATGGTCGACGACCGGGGACGGGTGACGGGCTACGTCAGCACCTCGGAGGACGTCACCGAACGGGTGCACGCCCAGACCGCGCTCGAGGAGGCGCTCGAGACCGAGCGGCGTGCGGTCGAGCGGCTGCAGTCCGTCGACCAGGTGAAGGACGCCTTCGTGTCGAGCGTCAGCCACGAGCTGCGCACGCCGATCACCAGCATCGTCGGCTACCTCGAGATGCTCTCGGAGGGGTCGTTCGGTGACCTGAACGGCCACCAGGCGGACGCGGTACGGCGGGTCTCGGACAACAGCTCGCGGCTGCTCGCGCTCATCGACGACCTGCTCACGCTCTCGCGGGTGCAGGACGACGGAATGACGCTCGCGGACCGGGCCTTCGACCTGCGCGAGGTCGTGCGCTCGGGTTACGGCGTGGTGTCGCCCGCCTGGGCCGGCCGCGACCTCGAGGTGAGTGCCGAGCTCCCCGAGGAGCCGGTGCCGTTCGTGGGGGACAAGGACATGATCGAGCGGGTCGTGGTCAACCTGGTCGGCAACGCGGTGAAGTTCACCCCCGACGGCGGCGGCATCGAGGTCCGGATGACCGTCGACGGCGACCATGCGCTCATCGACGTGTGCGACAGCGGCATCGGCATCCCGGAGGAGGAGCAGGCGCAGCTGTTCAGCAGGTTCTTCCGCTCCTCGGTCGCGCAGAAGCGGGCGATCCCGGGCAGCGGCCTGGGGCTCTCGATCTCCAAGGCCGTCGTCGAGAAGCACGGCGGCACGATCTCGCTGACGTCCTCGGGCGAGCAGGGCACGACGTTCCGGGTGCGGCTGCCGATCGTCGTCTGAGCGATACCCTCCCCGGAATATCCAATCTTCAACTATCGTTGGTGAAGGTGCCAGATCCACGCACCCCGAGGAGGTGGGCCGGATGCCCGCAGTGACCGTCGACGACCTGAGAGTCCTGGACCGCGTGCGCGCGCCCGGCCTGGGCGACCAGCCGCGCCCGGTGCGCCAGGTGGTCACCGCCCCGCAGGGCTTCGAGGGCGAGGGCTTCCCCGTTCGTCGGGCGTTCGCCGGCATCGACCTGGCCCGGCTCGACCCGTTCATCATGATGGACCAGATGGGTGAGGTGGAGTACGCACCGGGCGAGCCCAAGGGCACCGCCTGGCACCCGCACCGCGGCTTCGAGACCGTCACCTACATCATCGACGGCACCTTCGACCACCAGGACAGCCACGGGGGCGGCGGCACCATCACCAACGGCGACACCCAGTGGATGACGGCCGGCTCCGGGCTCCTGCACATCGAGGCGCCGCCGGAGTGGCTCGTGCAGTCCGGCGGTCTCTTCCACGGCATCCAGCTCTGGGTGAACCTGCCGCGCGACGCGAAGATGAACAACCCGCGCTACCAGGACATCCGCTCCGGCCAGGTCCAGCTGCTCACCTCGCCCGACGCCGGCTCCCTCGTGCGGGTGATCGCCGGCTCGGTCGACGGCCACGACGGCCCCGGTGCGACGTACACCCCCATGTCGCTCGTGCACGCGACCCTCGAGCCGGGCGCCCGCCTCGAGCTGCCCTGGAACGTCGACTTCAACGCGCTCGTCTACGTCCTCAACGGCCGCGGCACGGTCGGGACCGAGGGTCGCCCCGTCCAGACCGGGCAGTCCGCCGTGCTCGGCGCCGGCGACTACCTCACGATCACCGCCGACGGCAGCCAGGAGAGCCGCTCGCCCCGGCTCGACGTGATCGTCGTGGGCGGGCAGCCGATCCGCGAGCCGCTCGCCTGGGCCGGCCCGTTCGTGATGAACACGAAGTCCGAGGTGCTCCAGGCCTACGAGGACTTCCAGCGCGGGCACTTCGGCCACATCCCCGCCTGACGGTGCGGCGGCCCACTCCGGGCTAGGGTCTCGACAAGCTCGACCCGACGAGGAGTCATGGCCCGGACCTACCGCGACGCCTGGGGGATCCCGCACGTCCGGGCCTCGTCGGCGCTCGACCTGGCCCGAGGGCAGGGAGAGGTGACGGCGCGGGACCGCGCCTGGCAGCTCGAGCACCTGCGCCGCCGCGCGGTCGGCGAGACCGCCGAGGTGCTGGGCGAGCCCGGGATGCCGTGGGACGCGCTCGCCCGCCGCACGCTGATCGCCGAGACGGCCGAGCGTGCGTACGCCGGCCTCGAGCCGGAGACGCGCGCGTTCGTGTCGGCGTACGTCGAGGGCGTCAACGCCGGCCTGCACGGCGACGCCGTCGAGCTGCGCACGCTCGGCATCGCCCCCGCCCCGTGGGCGCCCTGGACACCGCTCGCCGTCTTCCTGGCCCAGCACCTGCTCTTCGCCAGCCTGCCCGGCAAGCTGTGGGCCAACCGGGTGGGCGCCCTGCTCGGCGACGACGCGGCGCTGCTCTCCTACGAGGGCCCGCACACCAGTGGCAGCAACGCCTGGGCCGTGGGGGGCCGGCGGACCATGTCCGGCCTGCCGCTGGTGGCCGGCGACCCGCACCGGGTGATCGAGGCCCCGGGCGTCTACCAGCAGGTGCGCCTCGCCTGCGAGGACCCCGACGACCCGTTCGACGTGGTCGGCTTCGCCTTCCCCGGGGTGCCCGGTGTGCAGCACTTCGCGCATGCCGGCTCCGTCGCCTGGGCGATCACCAACGCGGTCGGCGACTACCAGGACGTCTTCGCCGAGCGGCTGCGGCGCGTGGCCGGGCGCGTCCAGGCCCTCGGCCCGTCGGGCTGGGAGCCCGCGGAGTCGTGGACCGAGAACGTCGCGGTCCGCGAGGGCGAGCCGGTCGAGGTGGAGGTCGTCGTCACCGAGCGGGGGCCGCTCTTCGAGGGTGGCGTCGACGACGGCCGGGGGCTCAGCCTCCGTGCCTCGTCGACCGTCCTCGGCGACCTCGGTTTCGACGCCCTGCTCCCGCTGCTGCGCGCCAGGAGCGTCGACGACGTGGACGCCGCACTCGACCGCTGGGTGGAGCCGGTCAACAACGTCGTCGTGGCCGATGTCGACGGCGCGGTCCGCTACCGGGTCGCCGGCCGGATCCCGCTCCGCGACGGGCGCAACCGGCTCGGCGTCGTCGACGCGGCCTCGCCGGACGCCGGCTGGACCGGATGGCTGGACCCCCTGCCGCGCCACGACGTGGCGCCTGACGGTGAGGTCGTGACGGCCAACGAGCGCCGGGGTCCGGAGAGCGACGCCATCGGCACCGCGTTCGCCCCGCCGCACCGCGCCGACCGGTTGCACGCGCTGCTCGACGGGCGCGAGGACCTCACGGCCGCGGACTTCGGTGCCTTCCACAACGACACGTTCCAGGCCTCCGTGCCGCCGCTGCGCGGCCTGCTGGCCGGGGTCGAGCCGAGCGTCACCGGTGCGCCGGTCCGCGACGCCATCCTCGGCTTCGACGGCCACATGGACGCCGGGTCGACCGCCGCGGCCGCGTTCGCCGCCTGGCGGTCCGCGTTCGTGCGCCGGATCGCGGACCAGGACGTCTTCGCCGCGTTTCGCGAGCCCGTCTTGCACAACCCCGTCTTCGCGCCGTGGCTGGACGTCACCGGGCGGATCGGCCTCGCGCTGGAGACGCTCGTGGCGGCGGGGTCGCCGTACGGCATCGACCTGGTGGAGCTCGCCCGGCTGGCCCTCGACGACGCGGCCGACCACCCCGCGACCTGGGGAGACATGCACGCCCTGGCCGCCGCGCACGCGTTCGACGTCGCGGCCGGGAGCCTCGTCGCGCCGCCGCTGCCGGAGGTCGGGGTGTCCGGAGACCTCGACTGCGTCCGGTGCACCGGCTCGCTGCCCGGCGTGACCGACGGCTGCTACCGCGGCTCGGTGGCCCGCTACGTCTGGGACCTCGCCGACCGGGGCGCGAGTGGCTGGGTGGTGCCGCTCGGCGCGGCCGGCGACCCGGCCGACCCGCACCACCACGACCAGCTCCCGCTCTGGGCCGCCGGCGACCTGGTGCCGGTCGTCACCGACTGGGACCTGCTCACCGAGCAGCCCTAGCCCCCGTCGAGACGCTTCTCGAACCAGCGTCGCGCGTAGGGGTTGTCGTTGTAGCGCTCGATGGAGCGGTAGCCCGCATGCTCGTACATCGAGATCGCCTCGACCAGCGTGCTGTTCGTGTCCAGGCGCACCACGTCGTGCCCGAGCCGCGCCGCCTCGGCCTCGAGGTGGCCGAGCATCCGCGCACCCAGGCCGGCCCCGCGCCAGGCCGGGTCGACCCACATCCGCTTGATCTCCGCGACACCGTCGGGCAGTCGCTGCACGCCGCCGCACGCGGCGACCTCGTCGTCGCCGCGGGCCAGCACGAAGACGCCGTACGGCGGTGCGAAGCCGGCGGCGTCGTGGGGGATCGCGTCGCCGGGGTCGAAGCCGCCGGGGAAGCGACGGTCGAGCTCGTCGAAGTAACTCGACACCGCGGCCACCGCCTCCGGGGCGAGCGCATCGACGGGCTCGAGCACGACGGTGGCGGCGCGCAGCAGCCGTTCGGCCGTCGCCAGCGCCTCGTCCAGCCGGGAGCGCTGGGTCTGCGTCAGCGGGGCCACCAGCGCCCGGGCCAGCCGCTCGGAGCGGTCGTCGACCTTGCGGCGCTCGCGGCGGCCCTTCGCGGTCAGCGTGGCGAGCCGGCGTCGACCGTCGGCCGGGTCGGCCACGACCTCGACCAGGCCGTCGTCCTCCAGCTGTCGCAGCAGTCGGCTCAGGTAGCCTGAGTCGAGCCCGAGCCGCCGCCGCAGGGTGCGTACGCCGACCCCGTCGGGACCGATCTCGAAGAGCAGTCGCGAGGGGCCGAGCGGCCGTCCCGAGCCCAGGAACGAGGCGTCGAGCGCGCCCACCCGTTGCGACCAGGCGCGGTTGAAGTGGCGGAGCGTGGCGACCGGCGAGGTGTCCATTCTCTGACTGTAGTCAGAGAATCGCCACAGGGGAACGGGCAACGTCGTACGACGTCCGGGGTCGGAGAGGACGGAGCAGGGCCCCGGTGCGGTGCACCGGGGCCCTGCCACGACTGGGGTGAGTAACGGGACTCGAACCCGCGACATCCGCCACCACAAGGCGGCGCTCTACCAGCTGAGCTATACCCACCACTGAGCCCAGCGCATCGGCTGGGCCGGAGAGGAGTGTACTAGTTCCCCGTGGCACTTCCCGCATCGGGCGTCTCGTCCGAGAGACCGGTCAGCGAACCGCCGTGGCGCTCCGCGATCGCCCGCGCCGCGGCGCTCTCCGGGCCGGGGGAGGGCACGAAGATCGCCTCCCGGTAGTAGCGCAGCTCCTCGATGCTCTCCTGGATGTCGGCGAGCGCGCGGTGGTTGCCGCGCTTGGTCGGGGCGGCGAAGTACGCGCGAGGGAACCAGCGGCGCGACAGCTCCTTGATGGAGGAGACGTCGACGATCCGGTAGTGCAGGAACGCGTCGAGGTCGTGCATGTCACGGGCCAGGAAGGCGCGGTCGGTGGCGACCGTGTTGCCGGCGAGCGGCGGACGGCTGTCCTTGCCGCAGTGCTCGCGGATGTAGGTCAGCACCTCCGCCTCCGCCTCGGCGAGGCTGACGCCGTGCTCGAGCTCCTCGAGCAGGCCGGAGGTGGTGTGCATGGTGCGCACGAACTCGATCA
>JAOPXF010000256.1 GCA_025965295.1 Nocardioides sp. | reverse complement strand
TCACGGGGTGGAACTCAAGACGAGGTTTCAGTCCTTCTGGGAGAGGGCTTCGAGGATGGGGACGGCCTTGCGGAGGACGGCGCGCTCCTCGGGGGTGAGGTCACGCAGCCGCTGGTTGAGCCATGCGTCGCGACGGGCCCGGTCGGCCAGCACGGTGGCGCGGCCGGACTCGGTCAACGCCACCAGGACCTGCCGCCCGTCGGTGTCGTGGGGGCGGCGGGCGACGTACCCGCCCTCCTCCAGCCAGTTCACGGTGCGGGTCATGCTCGGTGGTTGCACCCGCTCGCGCTGGGCGAGCTCGCCGATCGAGTGGTCGCCCGCACGGAAGAGCGCGCCGAGGACGGCCATCGCACCGAGGCTCAGCTCGTTGTCGGGATGCACCTCGACCGCCAGCCGGCGTCGTAGGCGCATCACGGACGTGCGGAGCTCCGACGCCAGGCCGGCGTCGGTGCGGGCGACCTTCTCCACGGTGGGCATGTACTTAGCATAAGTCATTACCCTCGCTAACTATTCCAGCCGCGGGGTGATCGCCCCACTGCATGGGGAGACAGGACAGCCCCGTGCCGTTCGGCACGGGGCTGTCGGAGGCTGGAGACAGGTGTCAGCTGACCCAGTCGGAGATCGGGGAGATCGCGAAGTAGACGACGAAGAGCGCGGCCACGACCCAGAGCAGGGGGTGGACCAGGTTCGCCTTGCCGCGGACCAGCTTGATGATCACGAAGGCGAGGAAACCGGCGCCGATACCGACCGAGATCGAGTAGGTGAACGGCATCAGCACGATGGTGAGGAACGCCGGGATGGCGATCTCGAGGTCGTCCCAGTCGATGCCCTTGACCTGCTGCATCATCAGGAAGCCGACCAGGACCAGGGCGGGCACGGCCGCCTCGTTGGGGATGATCTCGACCACCGGCGAGAAGAGGGTCGCGAACAGGAAGAGCACCCCGGTGACGATGCTGGCCAGGCCGGTGCGGGCTCCTTCGGCGACCCCCGAGGCAGACTCGATGTACGACGTGTTGCTGGAGACGCTCGCGGCACCACCCGCCGCCGCGGCAATGGAGTCCACGATCAGGATCCGCTTGGTGTTGGGCGGGTTCCCCTCCTCGTCGAGCAGGCCGGCCTCGGCGCCGATCGCCGTCATCGTGCCCATCGTGTCGAAGAAGTCGGCCAGCATGAGCGTGAAGACGAAGAGGGCGGCGGTCACGACGCCGGCGTTCTGCCACGAACCGAGCAGGTTGAAGTCGCCGATGAGCCCGAAGTCGGGCTTCTCGAAGAAGTCGCTGGGCCAGGCCGGGACGTTGAGGTTCCAGCCCTTGGGGTTCACACTGCCGTCCGCCAGGAAGGTCGGTCCGACGTTCGCGACCTTCTCGATGATGATGGCGAGGATGGTCGTGGCGGCGATCGAGATGAGGATCGCCCCGCGGACCCCGGCGACGAAGAGACAGACCACGAGGACCAGGCCGACGGCGAACACCAGGACCGGCCAGCCCTGGAGCTGGCCTTTGATGCCCAGCTCGACGGGTACGGGACCGACACCGGTGCGACGTACGAATCCGGCGTCGACCAGACCGATCAGGGCGATGAACAGACCGATACCGACCGAGATCGCGATCTTGAGCTGCGCCGGCACTGCGTGGAACACCGCCTCGCGGAAGCCGGTGAGGACCAGCACCAGGATGATCAGGCCCTCCAGGACCACCAGACCCATGGCGTCCGCCCAGGTCATCTGCGAGGCGATGGAGAACGTCACGAAGGCGTTGAGCCCGAGCCCCGTGGCCAGGGCGAGGGGGTAGTTGGCCACCACGCCCATCAGGATCGTGAGGACAACGGCCGCGAGTGCCGTCGTGGCCGCGATGGCTGCGAAGTTGCCGTTCGCCAGGAGATCGTCGTTCATGTCCCTGCCCTGGAGCAGGATGATCGGGTTCAGCACGATGATGTAGGCCATCGTCAGGAACGTGACGACGCCGCCACTGACCTCGCGACCCACGGTCGAGCCGCGCTCCGAGATCTTGAAGAATCCGTCGAGGCCGCCCGCGGGACGCCTGGTGCCGGCCTGAGAGCCGGTCTTGCTGTGGTTGCTCACGGCGGGATTCAACCAGACTCCGGGTTTCCCCGGGGTTACATCCGCGACCCGGGTCCGCCTGGGCTAGCGTGGCGGTCGTGGAGCTCCGCGACGACCAGCCGATGCAGCACGAGATCGGCAACCGCACCTACATCGTGGCGGACGTCGCACCCCTCGACGTCGACGGCGTGCGGACGGTCGAGGTGGGCGTCGGGCTGTGGCTCCTGGGCTTCGTCGCCCTGCTGCCGTTCTACGGGCGCCTCGAGGAGTCCGGCCACGTCTGGTGGCTGTGGACCTGCCTGGCCGGCTTCGGCCTCGGCCTCTTCGGGCTGGAGTACTGCCGGCGGCGCCGCAAGGCGCGTGCCGAGCGCACCTGGGTCGAGTAGGTCAAGACCCCGGTCGAGAACAGGCTGTGTTGGCGGGGGCCAAGGCGCGCCAGCCTGCCACCAGTGCGCCTGGCCTCTGTGACCGTCGGCAACTTCGTGACCCTGAGGCGGCGACGTGCCCGCGGCCCGGTCGTGGCCCTCCTCGGCAGAAGGGGAGTTCCACGATCACGAGCACGAAAGTCGGGCAGCACCCTTGTTGCTTGTCGCGTCGACCACGCAGCCCAACTACGACGGCCACTCGCAGGAGCCGACCGTGCTGCGTAGTGCGCCCGTGTCTTCGGTCACTTCCTCGTTCCAGCCCTGTCTAGTTCGCTGGGACGGCGAACAGGACCAGGGCTCGGCGCGTTCCTGCAGCGTCGGCGCACCGGGCCAGGGCCTTCGCCTGTTCCCGACTCATCAGCTGCGCCGGAACATCCTCCAGGGCGTACTCGGAGCCGGCGCCGTCGACCGTGGAGCCCAACGGGAGGCGAGTTCCGTCGGGAGCGACGACCTCGTCGTCACCCTTGACCCACGTCGTCCCTCGTGGAAACACGACAACGCCGAAGTCTGAGACCAGGCACCCGTCCTCAGCTCGTAGGTCGAGCGTGATGATGTTCGCCGGCGCATACCTCTGATCGTCCGCCAGCGTGATAGCCGCGTTTTCCGGCGGCGCGTCGGCCGGGGCAAGGTTGAGGGGTCCCATCTCCACGAGGCTGCTGGCGGCGACACCGGCTGCCGCGACTGCCGCGACTGCTGCGGCGCCACCCACGACCGCGCGCCGTCGCCCTCGGCGATGACCCTCACGGATCGCGGCGGCGACAATTGAAGGACCGTCGACGAAGAAGTCGTCGCCAGCGGCGCGCAATGCTCCCATGATCTGCTGATCCGTCATCTGACCTGTCCCTCCGCTGGGTTCATCGTGATTCGAAGCTGAGCGACGCCGCGGGAAACGAGACCCCGGGCGGACGACTCACCGATCCCCATGACTTCCGCGATCCCGGCGTGGTCCATGCCTTCGTAGAACCGCAGAACCACAGCGGCGCGCTGCCGCTCTGGCAATGCCAAGCACGCGCGCCACAGATCTAGGTCCCGGCCAGCCACGTGGACGGAGGAAGCCGGCATCTCACTGTGCGCCACTTCGCGGGATCCCCACCGCCGCCACCAGGAGACACGGCGATTGACCAAGCTTCGCCTCAGATAGGCATCGATGTTGTCCACGCCGCCGATTCGGCGCCACTTCACGAACGCATCGGCCAGCACGTCCTGGGTCAGATCCTCAGCGATGGCCCGATCACCGCACAGAACGTAGGCGAATCGAGCCAGCCTGGGTGCACCCGACTGGGCCCACTCCTCGAAGTCCATCGTCACCGTCCCATCGCACCACGCGGGGCAGACTGATGCCGCCCTTCGAACTGCCCTTACCTACCAGGACGTCGGAGCCCACCGGTTCGCTGCGCAGGAGCATCAACTTTCGCCTGGGCGTGCTGCGCGATCCGAGATGGAAATCGTCTCACAGTAGTCGCGGCAAGGCTTGATTGACATAGCACAGCCAAGTCATTGATTCCAGTTCTCGGCAGACGTGGAATGCATCAATAATTCCTGCTCGGGAAGGAGCAAACGCATGTATCTCTCAAAACTCGCAGCCGCGGGCGCCACACTCGCGGTCGTGTCTGGCCTTGCCTCAACGCTCGGTGCTTGGGGAGTTGCCGATTCACGAAATCCAAGAGCCGTCGCCGCCGACGACGGCGCCTTGGCTCGGGACATTGCTTCCCTCGCAGCTGGCCTCCACCTGTCCGAGGACGAGGTCGCCCGCCAGCTGGAACTGCAAAGCCAGCTCGACAAGGTCGAGCTAGCCGACAACATGGGCTTTGCCGGAGTGGCAAACCATCTCGGGAAGGAGTTCGTGGTGGAGTACTACTCCACCACGGGACTCTCCGCGTCCGAGTGGTCTGAGTTTGATGAGGCGGGCCTGTCCGAATACGTCCGCGAAGTTCACGTCAACTACGACCTGGCTTTTGTCAGGACCGCGATTCAGCGGCTGCGGGCCACCGCGGGGCTTCCTCGGGCGGATATCCGAGCAGACATAGCCGACAGTGCGCTCGATGTCGTCAGTGAGGCGCCCGTCGATGCAACCACAAGGTCCCGGGCGGGGACTACGGCTGGCATGCCGGTCAGGTGGTCAGTCGATGATCATCTGCTCGAGCCGGCACTTGGGGGTGGGCGGGTGATGTCGAACGGCTGCACTGGAGGGTTCGTTGTCGTCAAGACGACCACCGGCAACCGAGGACTTTCGTCCGCGGCTCACTGCTCGAATTCTGCTAGCTACGATTCCAAGGCTCTGACCCACATGAACGAGTGGCAGTCGGGGAGGTTTGACCTGGCTTGGTGGGACAATGACACCATCACGTGGGAAAACAAGATCAAGGATGGTGTGGGTGACGGACGTGTCATCAACGCAGTGATGCCGGACTCCAGCATCGACATCGGTGATCCGATTTGCAAGTACGGAGACACCACCGGCTACGACTGCGGAGAGGTCACGGATGTCATCATCTGTCCCAACTGGGTCACAAACTGTGCCTCGACGTTCATCGAGTACGACTCCACCGACAGCCCAAAACACGACATGGCCCAGGGAGGGGACAGTGGGGGTCCCGTATTCTTCGGCAACACGGCTTGGGGAATCATCATCGGGCAGGAGATCGGTGGAACCCATGGCGTGTTCATGCAGGCCGACTACTTCACCGACAAGGAGTTGGCGGTCGCGACCAATTAGCAGGCCAAGGCCGTGGTTGCGGGGCCAATCCGGGCCCCGCAACCGTCGGACCTGGCCTCCATCGCGCGCATCCGCTCGAAGGACATCCGCTACACCTGGAACTGGTCCAGCGCAAGTTCTTGGCCTTGGCGATCCCAGGCCGCTCTCCTAGGTCTCGGTACGCCGGTCGCGAGCTCGTCCCTCGCTCGCGCGGCTACTCGACCTGGCGCCAGAGTCCTGACCCTCGCAAGCTCGGGTCAGGGGCCCTCAGAACGTCTCGAGGTCGTCGAGCGTGATCGTGTCGATGACCGGCTCCGGGAGCGGCTGCGGCTCGTGCCGCTTGGCCAGCTGGACCTCGGAGTGCGCGCCGCACCCGTGGTCGAAGGAGACGATCCGGCCGTCGTCGTTGGCGTCGCCATTGGCGCACACCCCGAACAGCTCCGACATCGGGCCGGCGACCCGCATCAGGAAGCCGCACGTCGTGCACGAGTCGGGGGCCGACTGGGCGATCGGGGAGGCGGGGCCGCCGTCGCCGTCGTACCAGCGCTGGGCGGCGAGGTCGCGGCCCTCGAGCGAGAGGGTGCGCACCCGGCCGAGGCCGAGCTCCTTGGCCACGGCCCGGATCTGGGCGCGGTCGTCGTCGGGGATCGTCTCGTCGTCGCCGGCGAGGTACGTCGGCACGAGGCGCGGGTCGTCCTCCTCGACGGGGAGCAGGTCGCCCGGGGAGAGGTCGCCGGGCTTGATGCGCTCGCGGTAGGGCACCCACGGCGGCGCGACGATCGCCTCGTCGCCCGGGATGAGCACGATCTCGTCGATGGTGACGTACTTCTGGCGCGGCGCGCGGGCGACCGTGACGGACCAGCGCCAGCCGACGTAGCCGGGCCGGGTGCACGCGAACTGATGGGTGACGAGGCGCTCGTCCTCGACCAGGTGGCCGAGGTGCTCGCCGACGTCGGCGGCGTCGACCTCCTCGAGCAGCGCGGCACGCGCCTGGTCCACCGCGGCGACGGCGGCGGTGTCGGGCTTGAGGCGCACGGAGGTCATCACACATGAAATCATGACCCATGGACCCCCCGACTGTCAGTTCGGGTGTCCAGCGGGGCCCCGGATCCGGTCCCCCCGGCGCGCGAACCGGGCTTCGCAGCCGTGTCCCCCTGACGACGTCGGCCCCACCGGGCAGGATGGAGCCATGACCGCGCCCCGGCCCGACACGCCCGCGGAGGAGCAGCGCTGGCGCGACCCGCACCCCGGCCCCGCGACGTCCGCGACGTCGGGCGGCGACCGGGCCCGTGCGGTCGGGCGCGGCCTCGGGGCGGGTGCC